>JBCCDL010000139.1:0-9997 GCA_039030815.1 Cyanobacteria bacterium P01_A01_bin.83
AAACTGGTGATCAAGAAGACGCAAAAGGTGAGCGCGGTGCGCGGGGAAAGGCAAGTCACGACAAATGGGTGGTATTGGTTCTCTAACAAAGACGAGTGCCCATCCGGAGCGTTGCAAAGGGGTTCGCCCCGACCACTAACCGTTAAAAACCCTTAAATCTCGCCCTACTCCGTATTAAATACATTTAAAAGCACACCCTACCCCGGACATCGGAAGTTTTGAGTTCGCCTTAAGTCATCCTGCAACTTCCCAAAATCCCGATTCCCGTGAAAACCGAGTGCTTTTTCCCCCGTCTGCTCCGAACGCTACTGGTCATCCTGCTCGTAAGCGGGACGATCACCGCTCAAACCATCCATACTTGCGTAGTTATGCCGGCCCCTGCGCACGCGCAAAAAATCAACGCGCCCACCCTAAAGCGATTGACCCTAAACACACACCCTTAACTTGTCACCAATGCTTCAGTAGTCGCTTTTCCTACAAAACTAAAATTACGAGCAGATCTATTCAACTGCAAGCGATTGTAATATCGATAGCAGTGTTGCAATCATCATTTAAACTCAGTTAAAGCAATTAAAGAATTATGTGTTTGCAGTAGTTGCTCAAATTGCGACTTTGGGAGTTGACGACGAATAAATGTATCGATAAACAAACCAATTAAAGCAGCCATTAGGGAACGAGTTTCAGATTCAGGTTGAGTGGCTACAAAATCGCTCTGGGCTACACTGAGAGTCGGATCGGTGTAATTAGCAATTGCAAAATGATTTGCACCTTCAATAATAACTAAACAACTATCACCTTGCTCTTGCTTGATCCCCTCTCTAAAGGTACGTATCACAGGGGTGGCGGGAGTTGACCATTGTTCAATACCGTATATTTGGCTGTTGTTGGCAATTACTCCATCTTCAGTACCGCCAATTAAAAGCATTGGTAACGAGTCAGGTATCGGCAAGATAGTACCAGGATTATATCCCACCGATACAGGAGCCGCAGAATGTGCGCCATAGCAAAAGGCACCAACAACACCAGGAAAAAACTTCGGTTCGGCGTTTTCCAAAGCCAACCTGCCCCCAGCAGAGTGCCCCCCCAAAATAATCTGTTGTAGATCGAGCAAACCTGCTAACACGCCATCTGATTGTAAATTATCTAATTCTTCTAGAATCAGAGGCAAAGCCGAAGCAGAGGGAATAGTGCCATAGGTTTCAGTTGTCAGCGCACTGAGATCGACACCAGGAGATAGAAAAACGTTTTGATTTGCTTTTACTAACCAATCAAAAAGAATCACTACCAAGCCCCGTTCGGCTAACTCAACCGCCAGCCATTGATAAGTAGCTAAACTACAGTTAAAACCGTTCAAAAAGATAATTACTGGAAAAGGAGCTAAATCTTTGACAGCGGGAGTATCAGCAAAGGGATTTTGAGCCTTAGCATCGTCACTCGGATAAAACACCTTAAGATGTATCGTATCGTAAGGTGATGGAGCATCTTTTACTTTGATAGCTCTCCAGAAAGCTTGAATATTCATGGTCAATATATATGGCGTTGCCACCTGAAGGGTCTTTTTGAACCATAGCGTAGATTGCCTATTAATAAAATTTTTAAACCAGAGGTCAATCGTGATTATAAGAAGCTAGCATCTTACTTTTTTATATAGAGCAATTTTTTCATTATGTCTTCATCTATCGTTTAATTGCTATATGTTGAGTAATATAAAGTTCAGTTAAATAGTTTTAGTAAACTTCTTACTTGTATCCTTCTTGCTTCCTACATGGGGCGGTTGCGAAAGCATACGCAAGTCGTTAGACTCAGCAAGTCCGAACAAAGGAACCCTTCGGTTCAACCCATGCAATCACTAAGCGCTTTTGTGCCTTACTCCATCGATAATGTAATATTAGATTGCAACATATTTGCTACAGGTAAGTAAGGTATGTCGTGAGGATAATTTCTTCTGCCCCCCTGCACGTCATGCCTTACAAAACCTATGTGTAGCGTTCTTTTTGGGATTTCATATATGACTATTCAAGACATGACATATATTACATAACATATATGAAATGCAAAACTTATCAATTTTGTTGATGATTAATTTCTTAACAACTATTTTTTTAAATTTCTGTATCTAATTATTAATTCAAGTCTTTATTACTAAAAATTTGGGAACTATTGAAATATCAAAGAATAAACAAAATAATTTTAGTTTTTCAGTAATGAATAAGGCTTTGGTAGTAGACGATAGTCGGATGATGAGAGAAGTCTTTTCTGCTTATCTACAAAGTGCTGGTTTTTTAGTAGAACAAGCTGCTAGCGTTGAAGAAGCACAACAAGCTGTGTTCAAATCTCAACCAGATTTAATTGTTTTAGATATAGTGATGGATGGTAAAAGTGGCTTTGAGTACTGTTTCCAATTAAAAAAAAGTAAAAAAACTTGCTCAATACCTGTTATTATCTGCTCGACAAAATCGACTCAGGCAGATTTTGCATTAGGAGATCTAATCGGTGCCGATGCTTATTTAACTAAAACTGTAGATCAGGCTGAGTTTGTTAGTAAAGCCAAGCTGTTAATCAGTCAACCAAGCAACTGTAGACTAGCATCTTAAAATTATTCAGACTTGATTTCAAGGTAGTTCATAATTAGGTAAATTAACTTAGTTTTTTGGTAATGAGCAAAAAAGAATAGGCATTTTTATCTCAAAACAAGACAGGTAGATATAGCTATAAATTAGGTATGATTATTTTTCATTTCTTTTTTTACTGCTTAGTCAGAAGAAATTTGAGTCAATCTTGTTCAGATTATATATTATTGATGTATCTTAAGTTTTAATTAACATTTGAGCAACAACCGTAGATTACTAAATAAAATTCACTACATTTAATAAATCCTGAATTAACAAATTTGATTAATCAAATTTATTTTAAGTTTTGTCAAACCTGATGTTACTTTACCGTTGCTTTTGGGAACTATTTAGCTAAGAGTATTGTTATTTTGTTTCGGAGAGCACCTGAATTATGAGTAAAGTATTAGTGGTCGATGATAGTTTGACTGACCGCAGAGTTACGACTACCTATCTTGAACAAGCTGGTTTGAGTGTTTTAGATGTCGAGAGCGCAGAAGAAGCTCTGGAAAAACTTAGTCAGTACCAGCCCAACCTAATTGTCTTAGATGTAGTTATGGGTGGCAAAAGTGGTTTTGAGTTGTGTCGCACTCTAAAAGCAGACTTAACAACTAAAACCATTCCCGTTATTTTGTGTTCCTCCAAATCTACTGAAGCTGACAAGATGTGGGGTGATGTAGTTGGAGCTGATGCCTATCTTGCAAAACCCGTAGACCGCGACGAATTAATTGATAAGGTACAGCAACTAATTACCAGTTAAAACTATCTTCAGATCACAATGTTAAGCACATCTGCTAATTCTTTATCCCTGAGTGTTGGGAATAACCCTGACATTCAATCAAACTCTAAACAATTTCGCAAATTTTTGCAGTTCCAGCTTGGTAAGTCTGAAAAAGTTCATAAGTCAGCTATACAGGGTGATATCGCATTACTGGATGCCGAAATGGTCACAGAAGTAATCACTATTTCTCCTCAAGACATTTTACCAGTTCCTCAAATGTTTTATTGCGTACTAGGAATTTATGGTTGGCGGAGTGAAATGCTGTGGATTGTAGACTTAGAAAACTTGCTGGGATATCCACCACCACTTGATGCCAATAATCCTCACCAGGAACTATTAGTTATGGTGGTTCAAGTTCAGGGACAGTCGATTGGTTTAGTTGTTTCAGGAATTGATAATCTCACTGAACATGATCTATCCAAGTTTAAATCATCATCCGCTGAAATTTTCTCTGAAGACGTTTTACCTTTTCTCCATGGATATTTTGCAGGGGCAGAAAATGACATTATCATGCTAATTGATGCGGAAGAAATTTTCAATTTCTTTTCATTAAAGACTGAATTTAACTATTCTCAGTAAGTATAAATTTTATAGTCTATTTTGTAGTTTTAAATTAATTATTCGTACCAAATAATCGAGAGATCAAGCAACTATTATGGATTCAACAAGTACTTATCAAGAAAATACATCTTCTAAGATTTCAGCAGAAGGTCATAGCCCAAAATCAGATTTGGTACAAAAGATTAAAAAAAGCTTGTACAAACAAGAACGCGATCGCCTGTGGAAGATGATGCAACAGGTTCGTCAATCACCTGATTCTGATAGTTTCTTTAACAATTTGGTAAAGGTTGTACAGCATGAATTAAAAGCTGATCGGACTTTAATTTATTATTTTGATAGCGAAGATACGGGTAAAGTACTTGCTGAGGCATTAGTTCCTGGTTGGACTCCTACTCTCGGAGAAACTTTGTCTTGTAATTGTTTTGGGGGGCAGCAAGCCTCTGATTTTCAAACATCAGGATATATTGCGATTGATAATTTCGATCATAGCCAAATTACTCCCTTTCAAAAGCAACTACTAGAGAAATTTCAGGTACATGCTTCTTTGGCATTGCCGATCTTGCTTAATTCCAGTTTGGCTCCTAAAAGTGATTATGCACTTAATCAAGTCTGGGGACTACTTGTGGTTCAACAGTGTGACGATACTCGTCAATGGCAAGAAGATGAAATTAACTTGCTCTATCAACTGACCATGGAATCCACTAGGGTGTTGCAATCTCCTCACTTCTTAATGGAGTCTGAAGCGAAACCAAATATTGTTTCTCAAGCACAACAATCAATCCAGCAAACCTTGGGTGAAATACGTCAAAAATTCAAAGCAGATCGAACTTGGATTTATGCTTTTAATCCTGATGGAAGTGGTGCCGTAATTAGCGAATCAATTGGTGAGCAAACCAAGCCTGCTGGCACTATATTTGATTATGATGATGTACTCACGATTGAAAATTGCCAATCCCAATATGTCGTTAACGATATTTATAGTCAAGGATTTCCCCGCTGTTTGATAGCTTCGTTTGAAGCAATAGAAGTAAAATCATATATTGCAATACCAATTAAATCAGGCGATCGCTTGTGGGGTATTTTGGCAGTTTTTCAGAATGATCCTCGTAACTGGTCTGATTCTGAAGTTAAATTGATGCATCAATACAAGAATAAAGTATCTTACTCGGTGCAGCAGATTTGCTTGAGCCGTGATTCTCAATTTAACGCTCAACAAGCAGCTAAGTTTGCCCAAAAAGATCTGGTGGCTGCCATCAACTCTCAGGCAAAGCAGATGATGGAGCAAAGATTAGGACAGATTCGGACTTTGATTGATGCTGATCGAGTTCTGGTTTATGGTTTTAATCCCGATGGTAGTGGAGAAATTATTGCCGAGTCAGTAAACTCTATGTGGAAAAAAGCGTCTAATTCTTTTGATAATGACTGCTTTGTTACTCCAGAAAACTGTCAAGCAAAATACGTTGCCAACGATATTTACAATAAAGATATCGCGCCCTGTTTTATCGAGCAGATAGAATCCTTAGAAGCCAAAGCTTATATTATCGTGCCGATCAACTCAGGCGATCATCTTTTGGGCATGCTGGGAGTGTATCAAAATTCTGAGACTCGAAACTGGTCAGAATCAGAAATTGAGCTGGTAATGGAGTACGCCCCGAAGTTTTCTACTCCTTTAGAACAGACAAGTAATCTTCGTCAGCTAAAGTTCAAAGCCAAACAAGCAGAGCTAATCACCGAACAGGATTTTCTGACATCTATCAGCCAGAATGCCGAACAGATGATGCAAAGCTGGCTCGATAAAATTCGTGCCTCAATGAAAATCGACCGAGCGGTAGTTTTCGCCTTTAATCCCGATTGGAGTGGCAAAATTCTGGCAGAATCTATGGGGTCAAAGTGGCAATCAATCGGCTCTATATTAGATTACGACTTTCACTTCAAAGGAGGAGAGTTTGAACCATACTATATTGCTAACAATGTTCAGGCAAAAGGATTAGCTCGGGCAGTTTTAGAAAAATTTGAGCAAATAGAAGCCAAAGCCTACATTATTGTGCCAATTCATTCCAATGGGCAGCTAATGGGACTTTTAGCTGTTTATCAAAACTCAGCGCCTCGAAACTGGCAAGAATCTGATATCAAGCAATTGCAAGAATATGCTACTCGTTTTTTGAAGCCCTTACAGCAGACTTCTTATTTACGTAACTCTGAATTTCAGAGCCAACGAATAGATCGGGCATTCAAGAGAGAAAAAAGCCTATCCAAAATCCTAGACAAAGTTCGACTATCAAAAAGTGAACAGGCAGTTTGGCAGATAGCTACCGATGAAGGTCGTAAAATTTTAGGTGTTGACCGAGTATCTATCTATCGTTTCAACCCTGATTGGAGTGGTAACTTTGTTGCTGATTCTGCCGCTCCTGGTTGGTCTGATCTAACCAAAGTTATTCCTTTTATTGAAGATACTTTTCTCCAAAATACTAAAGGTGGTCGCTATAAAAACGGTGAAACCTTTGCTGTTGAAGATATATACTTGCAAGGTCATAAACAGTGCCACATTGAACTGCTAGAGCAGATGGAAGCTAGAGCCTATGTCCTGGCTCCCATCTTTATTGCTGATAGTAATATGTTTGGTAGTAAAAAGCTCTGGGGTTTGATTGGTTGCTATCAAAATGCTGGCGCTAGAGTCTGGCAAGATTTTGAGGTGGATACCCTCAGACAGCTTGGTCTGCAAGTCGGTGTGGCAATGCAGCAGATCAACTATATGACTACGTTGAAAAGGCAAGCAGAATTAGAAAAAACTAATAGTAAGATTAGTGAGAAAATTCGTAAAGCTAGAAATATCGATGAAGTCTTTGAAATTACCACTCAAGAAGTTAATAGAGCTTTAGAAGTAGACCGTACTGTGGTCTATCAGTTTAACGAAGATTTTACGGGTCAGGTAGTAGCAGAAACAATTGCTGGTGACTGGGTTTCTTTACTAGTAGCCCAAGAAAAAGATAGCGACATCAGCAGCAGTCGCACGGAAAACGCTCGTTGTGTACTGCGTAAATGGGCGGTCGATGATGTTACCGAAACTGATACCTACCTGGAACGAACTAAGGGTGGTAGGTATGCTGATAAAGATGAAAAGTATACAATCGTTAACGATATTTATGCCCAAAAATTTTCTGATTGTTATATCAAATCTTTAGAAAGATATCAGGCTCGGGCTTATATCATTGCTCCAATTTTCCAAGATGATCAATTATGGGGATTATTGGGGGTTTATCAAAACTCTGGTACTAGAAATTGGCAAACAATGGAAGCTGATCAAATAGCACAGCTAGCTAGCCAACTGGGAATTGCGATTCAACAAATTGACTACTATGAGCAACTGCGTATTCAGTCAGAAAATCTTACTCAAACCGTAGCTAGGGAAAAAGCTGCCAGGGAAGAGTTGCAAAAACAGGCTCTAGATATTTTAAAAACTGTCAGACCTGCATTTAGCGGAGATTTGACTGTTAGGGCTAGAGTTACGGAAACTGAGATTGGTACGGTAGCAGGGGCTTACAATACTACCCTCGACTCCCTCAAAGGCATTGTGGAACAGGTTCAAGCCGCAGCTTTACAGGTAACGGAAACTACAGGATCTAGCAGTTCAGCAATTAAAGGCTTGTCCCTACAGTCAGAAAAACAGCTACTAGAACTACAGGAAGCGCTAGATAGAGTACAGTCGATGATTGATGCTTCCACAGTAACGACTGAAAATGCTCAAAAGGTTGAAATTGCTATTGAACAAGCTAATCAAACCGTGCAGGCGGGAGATCAGGCAATGAACAATACCGTAGATAGTATTGCCAGCATTCGCGAAACTGTAGCTGATGCTGGAAAACGGGTTAAACGTCTGAGCGATTCTTCCCAAAAGATTTCTAAGGTAGTTAGTTTGATTAGCAGCTTCGCCACTCAAACCAACCTACTGGCATTAAACGCTGCCCTAGAGGCAACTCGTGCTGGGGAATATGGTAAAGGATTTGCGGTAGTAGCTGATGAAGTTCGGAATTTATCTTTGCAATCTACCGAAGCGACTACTGAAATTGAAAAACTCGTTCGAGAAATTCAAGATGAAACTCAGGAAGTTGCCGCAGCCATGGAAGCTGGAGTGAGCCAAGTAGCAGAAGGAACTAACCTCGTTAATGAAACTCGTGATAGTTTGAATGAAATTGTTGCTGCAACCGCAGAAATTAAAGACTTGGTTCAAGGTATTACCAGTGCGGCAAATGCTCAAACTCAGGAAGCTGCATCAGTGACCCAGGTTATGGGGCAAGTAGCGGAAATTGCCAACGAAACTTCGCAAGATTCAGGGAAAATATCTGTTTCATTCGAGCAGTTAGAACAATTAGCGCAAAACTTACAAGCTAGTGTGTCTCAGTTCAAAGTCAAATAAGACTCTGAGCGTTGGTTACAACCATCGCAATCAATGGGGTGAGATAGCTCTTGAATTTTTTGAGAGCTTGCCCCTAGTTAATGAAGAGATTATTGCCTTAAGGCTATGTCTTATTAACCACAACGAATTTTGAAATAGACAATCTTTACCTCAAAATTCTGAATTTTTATTACTTAAATATTATATTCAAGAGAATTATTTAACGATGATTACCGACCCTAGTATTCGCGATCAAGCCTATCAGTATTTTTTAGAAGAAGCTCCTGAACTGCTAGAAACTATCGAGCAAGAACTATTTGCGATCAATGATGGCGAGATCGAACTGAGCGATCGCCCCCTCAGAGTAAATAAACTGATGCGCGCTACTCACACCCTCAAAGGTGGTGCGGCAAACGTGGGGTTGGAAACCATCAAAACCGTCGCCCATTCTATGGAAGACGTATTTAAAGCTCTTTACAATCCTGAGTTGGAAATCGATCTGCAAACTAAGAAGTTGCTCTATGCAAGTTATGACTGTCTGCGGATTCCGCTGACGGCAGAATTTAGCAAGGCTCCCATTGACCGAGAAGAAATTTTAAATCGTGCAGCGGGAATTTTTGCTGAATTAACCGAAATTTTTGGTGATTATCTCAGCGATCAAGATGCATTTCCCACTTCCGAAGAATTGGGGTTAGATGTTGTCGAGTCATTCTTTGAATCTGTTGTCCCAGAAAGAATTCAGGAACTTTCTGTGGCATTATCTGAAGATGATTCAGAGACGATGAGAGAAGTTTTACAGTCTCAGGCGGAGATTTTCCTCGGTTTATCAGAATCGCTAAACTTATCGGGGTTGGGAGATATTGCTCAGACAATTTTAAGTGCCTTGGAAGCTAATCCAGACCAAGTAACGGAAATTACCCAAGCGGCGATCGCAAACCTACAGCAAGCACAGCAGCAGGTAATGGATGGCGATCGCGATCGGGGTGGAGAACCCTCTCCAGAGCTACAAAAATTTGCTGGGGGGGTTGATAGTATTGAAAGTCATCAAGAGCAATCTGAGTTAAGCCCCGAAGATTCTGAATCAATGTTTGCAGAAGTCATCGTTGATGAAAATGATCAAGATGATGGAGATGTTCAGGATATTTTTGGTTCTGAATCCCTCGGAGATGACTTTATTGGCGTTAGTAATAGTGTCGCCGATGAGGATCAAGGCGAAGATGCTCAAGATATTTTTGGCTCTGAATCTTTGGGAGATAATTTTGCCGAGGCTTCGGTGTCTGTAGATGATGCTGGCTCATTCTTTGAAGAGTCAGAAAGCCCAACCGAGTTAATGACCCAAATCTGGGGCGATGAGGAAGTTGAGCAACAAATTGAGCAACCAACTGGTTCCCCTCAACCCCAAGCCCCCAAAGAAATAGAAACAGCTTTAATCTCAACTCCTCAAAAGTTATCAAAACAAAAAGCTAGTTTACCGCAAGAAGTATCTACTAGAGATATCAGAAAGTCTCGATTTAGTTCTAAGGCTAAAAAAGACAAGTCAGAAACCAGCAAAAACAGTAAAAACAATAAAACAGTTCGGGTTAATTTAGAATCTCTAGAAAAACTAAATGACTTAGTTGGAGAACTCTTAATCAACCAAAACAAAAACATTCT
>JBCCDL010000140.1:0-9982 GCA_039030815.1 Cyanobacteria bacterium P01_A01_bin.83
AAAGGCTGTTCAACAATAGCATCCTCATCCTCTGCCAATACAGATAATGCATCATACCAAAAACCTTGACTATGATAAACCTCGGCTTGTTCGACAGAACTAGCAACATCTATTTGCTTTTGAGTAGCCAGATCGATTGATTCTTGACGTAACCATCCCTCAACTACAATATCTCTTGAACGCTGTTGATGATCGCAAATCATTGATAGATACCAATGATAGTTTTGCTCTGTTTCTAACAAATTTGAGCTAATATCGGCAGGAATTTCAACGCTCATAATGCCATCACCTTCGGTTGTAAAAAAGGCTTCGTACATCAATTCGTCTTCTTCATTACGGAGTACAAACTCTAGTGGTTTTTGATTATTAACCTTTGGCACATAAAAAAATAATCTGGGATTTGTCGCTGAATTAATGCCAATTGTGTTGTTAGGAATCAGCGCCATTAAGTTTTTGTCTTCAGGATTAGCAATGCAGTTATTTCGATTATCTCTGCTTCCTCCATCTCGACGATGGGTTGGTAATCCAAAATCTGAACTTGCAGTGTTCCCTTTACCTTTTTTTTGCTCTGCAAAAGCTTCATGAGCAAAACTAAGTAATAAAATACTCGAAACAACAGACAATCTTATTAAGCTATTAGATTTACTTCTCGTATCTTGAAATTTGTACATATCTATTTATTAAAAATTAGCTATGATCATTCAACATCTTAGCTATTAATAATAATATTTGCCATAGCTACTTATTTGAACTATATTAATAGCTTAACTAATAAAAATAATAATATATTCTTCAATATTTTCACTTAAAAAAGACATTAATGTTAATAAAATTACAGCAAATATACTTAGATTAAATACTAACATAGCTTGAATTAATGCCTAAGTTTATCAGTAATGAATATTACTTCTTACAAGTCAAAGTTAAAACAGTTTCGCCTCAGACAAGTCCCAACTTGGTTTAAAAGCTATAGTTATTCTTTACTATTACTAACAATTGTTGTTACGGCAATAGTATTGGGAATTAGGCGGTTAGGAACACTACAAGCTCTAGAACTCTTGACTTATGATTGGATGGTCAATCTGCATAATCAAGATGAAATTGACCCCAGATTATTAATAGTAGAAATTACTGATCAAGATATAGAGAAACATAATAGTTATCCCCTCAAAGATGAAACATTTGCCAAGTTACTCAGAAACATTCAAAAGTTTCAACCAAAAGTAATTGGTTTTGATATTTATCGTGAAGTAGCTTATCCCCCAGGTACAGATGCTTTGAGGAAAGAACTACAACAAGACAACGTGATTGTAATTGAATTTCTGGGAGATGATGAGCATAAAGTTGCTGCGCCACCAGGGGTTGCTCCTGAACAAATTGGCTTCAACGATGTTGTGGTAGATGTAGGAGATAATGTCCTAAGGCGTAATTTAATGTACGCCATATCCAAATCAGACGAAGATGAATTGCCCACAATACATTATTCTTTCTCGTTACGGACAAGTCTTAAATATCTAGCAGATAAAAATCTTAAGTTTCAAGTCAAGGACGATTATTTGCAAATTGGGTCAGTTAAATTTCGTGATCTCAAGTCAAATTCAGGAGGTTATCAGCTTAAAAATTCTGAAACCGCAGGTAAACAAATTCTCATCAATTATCGCTCGCCCAATGTTGCTCGCAGAGTGAGCCTTTCTGAAGTATTAGCAGGAGAAGTGAGCGCTAATGCGATCAAAGACAAAATAGTTTTAATTGGTAATACTTCTCCCAGCATCAAGGATGTTATACCTACTCCTTATTATCTAGGTGACCAAAGCTTCATGCCTGGAGTAGTCGCCCATGCCCAAATGGTCAGTCAGATTATAAGCGTAGTGGAAAATGAGTCTGGCTTATTTTGGTTTTGGTCTGAGTGGCTTGAGGGTTTCTGGGTTTGGGGGTGGGCTTTATTAGCAATGGTAATAGCCTGGAAGCTGAGACATCCCCTATCAATGGTAGTATTGGGGATAGTTTCTGTTAGTGCTTTAGGACTAATTTACTCCGTCGCATTTGCTCTTGGTGGTTGGATTCCTTTTATTCCGCCTCTGGCTAGCTTTGCAATCACTATTGGTTGTGTTCTAGGATATAAAGCACTTTACAATCTTTTCTACGATGATTTGACCCAATTGCCAAATCGGTCATTGTTTGCCAAGCAGCTTAAAAAATTAAAACAGCGAAATCAAGGTAAATCTTCAGGATTTATTGCTATCCTCTGTCTCGATCTACACCGCTTCAAACTAATCAATAATGGTTTAGGATCTCAAGCTGGCGATCGCATTTTAGTAATCACAGCACAACGTTTACAGCAAAACCTTGATTCTCAGGCAATTCTAGCAAGAGTTGGTGCCGACGAATTTGCGATCGCTTTGAAAATTACCACAAATCTCGATGAAGCAATTAAATTAGCTAATCAAATAGAACATGCTTTGTCTGTTCCCTATCAACTTAGTCAACAAGATGTATTTACTTCAGCGAGTATTGGCATAGTTGTTGATAATTCCGATGATGATTTTCAGCCAGAAGAATTGATGCAGGCTTCACATACAGCTATGTATAAAGCAAAGGCGTCGGGCAAAATTTGCCATGAGGTTTTTGCCACCAACATGCAAGAACAAGCACTCAAACGCCTACAATTGGAGGCAGATCTAAATCAAGCCATTAAGGAACAAGAGTTTGAACTTTATTATCAGCCAATCATTTGTCTTAAGACAGGAACAGTCAAAGGATTTGAAGCATTAGTACGTTGGCATTCACCAACTCGGGGTTTTGTTTCTCCTGGTGCATTTATTCCGATTGCGGAAGAAACTGGCTTGATTGTTCCCATGGGAGAATGGATTCTCACTACCGCCTGCGCCCAGATGCAGGAATGGTGCCAGCAGTTTCCCCAAGCTGAATCCGTGGTAATGAGCGTTAATCTTTCTAGCAGACAGTTTGCTCAATCAAATCTAATCGCGCAGATTAAAGAGACTTTGAGCGCCACAGGATTAAATGCCGCCAATCTTAAGCTAGAGATTACCGAAAGCATGGTGATGGATAATGTGGAAAATACTATTACCTTGCTCAATCAATTGCAAGAACTCAAAATCAAAATTAGTATGGATGATTTTGGGACAGGTTTTTCTTCTTTTAGCTATCTACATCGCTTTCCCATTAATACCCTCAAGGTTGATCGTTCTTTTGTCAGTAATATGAGTCAAGGTCAGAAAAATAAGGAGATTGTCAATACTATAATTATTCTGGCGCATCGATTAGGGATGGACGTGATTGCAGAGGGAATTGAAACAGAGTCGGAATTGGCTATTTTAAAAGATTTTAACTGTGAATATGCTCAAGGCTACTTCTTTGCCAAACCAATGGCTAAAAATGATGCTACTGAATTATTGCAGCGAAATAAATTATATTAGTTCTAATAAGGTGATTAGACAAATACTTTATCGTCCTTAGTTGCCGTCTCTCACCTTCGAAATGATAATTGATTGATAATGTCGGCAAAAAAAACGGTCTTTCTAATAATCAGTGTCTTTGTTCTATATTTCACCTCCTTTGGTTGTCAACATAGCTTACTTACCGAACGAGAAAAACAAGACCGAATCATGACGATGTATCGTCAATACTCCCAAGAGTTTCCTCTGGTAGAGGGAATTACCGTAGAAGAATTACAGCAGTTACAGCAGCAAGATCGAGACTTGATTCTCGTAGATGTGCGATCGCAGTCTGAAAGAATGGTATCCTACATCCCAGGAGCAATTTCGACTGAAGAATTTGAAAGCAACTTAGAGCAATATCAGCAGAAAACAATTGTGGCATACTGCACTATTGGTTATCGTAGCGGCAAATATGCGCAAAAAATGCAGCAGCGAGGAGTAAAAGTTTTTAATCTCGAAGGTAGTTTGTTGGCTTGGAGTCACGTTCGAGGTAAATTAACCGACTCTCGCGGATTCACTAACAAAGTTCATGTTTTTAGCCGTCGGTGGCAATTAACGGCAAAAGATTATAAAGCGATTTGGTAAATTGTATTAATTTCTGATGTTACGCACTAATTGATCTGTTGAGATTGGGTAAAGGTTAAAGGATTAATTGATCTGTTTTCTTACCTTATTCAAACTACTGATCTCCCGTTGCTTTGCGTAACGTCAGTTAATTTATCAGAGATCAAATCTAATAGTTGTAATCACCAGATATGTTTATTCAAAAAAGGTAAAGCTATTTCTGTCTATATAGCCAATAAATCTTGATTAGAATTGCTTATTTTATTTGATTTTAGTAAGTTTTTTCCCAACCATAAATTTACTAAAAGCAATTATTTTGATTTAAATATTGTTAGAAATTTTATGATCGCCAACAATAATGATTACGCTTAGTCACTAAAAATACGCAAGAGCATCAAAGCGTAACTAAGTAATAACAATGATAAACACAATATTTTTGCAAACTAACGATCAAGTCTATTGAGTAACTATCTCCAATAAAACATTGTATTTTTATTAATTATTATCTTCCTTAAGGTTAATATTTACATATATTAAGACAATATGTTTGACATTTAATAGATACAAGCAGCATTTAAGGGATTTTAATTAACATGAACGGAACCAACTCCAATGTAGAATTCAACTTTAGTTTTGCTCCAGGAGTAACTGAAGAACAAGCACTAGGATTTGAAATTGCTGGTGATATTTGGTCTCAACATTTAGCTGACTCATATCGAGGAAAAGACCTTGAAATCAATATTCACGTAGAAGCTTCCGACGATTTACTTGCTGATAATATAGTTGGAGGTGCGTTTCCTGCGATCGCTAATAACGTCAAATATAGTCAAATATATGATGCAATTCAAAACGATGTCACTACTGATCTAGATCAAATTGCGGCAGACAACCTGCTAGATAAAAACAAGATTGATGCTTTGGTTGGGGGAGAAATAATTGAACAGAATTTTCAGACTCATGTGACTACGGCTAACCTCAAAGCTTTAGGTCTTTTAAAAGGAAATAGTAAAAAACTTGATGGCTATATTGTCGTCAATAATTTTGAGGGTCAGCTTTGGAATTACGACTATTTAGGGACACCTGCTGAGGGAACATTAGATTTTCTCAGCATGGCGCAACACGAAATTGGTCATGTTTTAGGTTTCATTAGCGGCGCTAGACATACGGAAGAAACCGTAGGTAACAAAATCAGCAACATGACTACTATGGATTTATTCCGTTACTCTACAGCTAGTGCTGAACTAGGTATTAATGATCTTACTTATGGTCAAGCTGCTTTCTTCTCTGTTGATGGTCGAGAAAGTACCATAGAGTTTACCACAGGAGAAGACCATCAAGTTGGTCATCTAGTAGAGTCAGATAATCGCGCATTGATGAGTCCCACTATTGCTTTGGCTGAACGCTGGTCAATTACTGGTGATGATTTACAGGTTTTAGATGCTATCGGTTGGGATGTAGTCAATCCTGGAGTAATTGACATGGCAGAAATTTACGAGGATGCCCAAGCAGAAGTTGCAACTATGCGCACAGGCGACTTAAGTAGGAAAGTGGCAAGACATATCCTAAGCAGTGATGCCTATAACTGGGGAAGAGGAGCTACTCGGGCTTCAGGCACTCCCTACTTTTGGGGAAGAGGAGCTACTCGGGCTTCAGGCACTCCCTACTTTCAAGAAGGCTACTTCATCGAACTAGAATTATCTCTGACTGCTGCTAATACTTCAGAAGAGACTAAGAACGATAATTCTGAATTTACTTCAGACACTATAGAAGATAGCATTACAACCGCAAATGATCTATTAGAAGAATACTGGGAAGGTAATTCGTGGTGGGATAGCCTTCGCGGTAGAAGATATAGCCGTTCTAATTAATTTTTGTCTCTTCTAAGTACATGCGGGTTTATGCCCGTCATTTTGGGTTCAAGCCCTTACATGGGGCGTGACAAAGCGCCTTTGTTGGTTCGAGAGACTAGGGACTAGGATAGATTGCTCTAAATTTCATTTATACAATTTTCATTTGAAACGACTATAACAACAGATATAACATTAATAATTAAATCTTTATTTTAGATTTTGTGAGCTGGGACGATACATTAGGTAGCGAACTAATTAGTATTTCTAAGCAACATAAATAGACATTATGAGGATGAATAAAGCAATTTATTAGTTGCCAACAAGCTTACTTGTTTTATTCATCTGTATCTTTAATTAAATTGTATATCTTACTTTATAGGTCAACTATATATAAAAATAACCGTTACAGAATTTAATAATGTTACTTAAACATTCCTTTAGGGAAATCTATGACCAATGTCATGGATTTTTTTATTGCCTGTTTTCTGGAAAATAGAAAATCTGCTGTGATTACTGGTTATTCTTGCCTTAGTTGCTCAATATTATGTATCTATCTTGCTAGAAACGTAATATCAGTTTTAAACGAATATAATCTTAATTTCCTGCCAACCATAGTTCAATTCTCACTATTCAGCAGTTGCTATCTAACCAAGACTGTCTCACATCAAATCTATTCCATGATCAAAAAGCTAGCTCTTATTTCATCACTTACTATCTCTGCTCTATTAATAGATCTAGCAATAGTATCAGCTCAAATAGTTCCTGATAATACTTTACCTAACAACTCAGTGATTTTGACTGAAGAAAACGTTACTAAAATTGAGGGAGGTACCACCGCTGAGTCTAATTTATTTCATGGTTTTGAGCATTTTTCCCTGTCTGAGGGCAATATAGCCTGGTTTGATAACGCTTTAACCATAGATAATATTATTGGTCGGATAACAGGTGATGCTGTTTCTAATATTGATGGTTTGATTCGAGCTAACGGCACCGCTAATCTGTTTTTGATTAATCCTAATGGCATTGTCTTTGGCGAAAACTCGGCTTTGGATATTGGTGGTTCTTTTGTTGGTAGTACAGCCGATAGTCTCAAGTTTTCTGATGGCAGTGAATTTAGTGCGGTAGATCCTCAAGCACCGCCATTACTGACAGTGAATATACCGATTGGCTTGCAATATGGTAGCAATAATGGAGACCTTGTAGTTCAAGGTAGCGGCAATCAGCTTCAGTTTAACCCCAACTTTACGGTAAACAGAAACTCCAGACCAAAAGGATTAGAGGTAGATTCAGGCAAAACTCTAAGCTTGATAGGGGGAAATGTTTTATTGGATGGCGGTAATCTGACAGCAAAGGCAGGAACCATTACATTAGGTGCTGTAGCAGATAATGTAATGGTCAAATTTGACCTAACTGAATCAGGTTTCAATTTCGACTATTCACAAGTCAGTAATTTCAAGGATATCAATCTTGTTAATGCTTCGTCTTTGGAAGTTAGCGGCATTGGCGCAGGAGAAGTATCGATTACAGGCAAAGAAGTAATTATTACTAATGGTTCAGCCATATTAGCCGATACGGTGGGCAATCTCGATGGCGGCAAGCTAAAGATTAATGCCTCAGAATTATTAGTTGTAACTGGTACTGCTGCTGAATTACCCTTTATTAGTCGTCTATCCACCGATGTGGCATCTGGTGCCACTGGTAACGGGGGCGATATTGAATTAAACTCAGCAGATCTGATTATTGCCGATGGCGCGCAGGTGATTAGTGCTAGCTATGGCGCAGGTGATACGGGCAATATTCGAGTTGATACCGACTACCTGGAATTATTTGGTGGTTCACCTATAGTTGACTCTAGTGGCTTATTTACTCTGGTATTTGATACGAGCAATGGTGGCGATATTGATATTAATGCTAACAATATTCTAGTTGCTGGTGGAGGACAGGCAGCGCCCCTTACCTTTAGCAATGGTGATGGCGGGGATTTGTCAATCAAAGCTAATGAGATTGAATTAGTCGGCGCTTCTCCCGGTGGTGTTCCTAGTAGTTTTTTGGCAAATGCAGAATCTGGGGTAGGTAATGGCGGTACCTTGTCAATTGATACAGAATCTTTGTTAGTTCGAGATGGAGCGCAAATAGGAGTTCTAACTTTTGCCGAAGGCAATGCAGGAGTTTTAGATATAGAAGCAGATGAAATTCGATTAGTTGGCGGTTCAAGAGCAACTGGAGCCAGTGGATTATATGGCAGCGTAGAAGTAGGAGCTTCTGGTAATGGTGGAGAGTTAATTATTGATACAAAATCTTTATTAGTTGAAGCAGGAGCGCAAATATCGGTTCTAACTTTTGACGCAGGCGATGCAGGAATCCTAAATATTGACGCAGATAACATTCAATTAACTGGTACATCTCCAGGAGGATTTCCCAGCGGTTTATTCTCTACCATAGAATCAACAGCAAGGGGTAATGGGGGTCAAATTGAAATTCATGCCAATAAACTAGACATTCTTGATGGAGCGCAAATTTCAGCCACTAATTTCGGTCTTGGCAAAAGTGGCTCTGTAAATATTGAAGTTGATCAGATAGAGCTTTCTGGCGGTACTACCAATACTCCCAGCGGTTTATCTTCTGCTGTAGCACCTTTCGCAACAGGGGATGGAGGCAGTTTAACTATTAATGCAAAAAGCCTCAAAGTTAATGATGGCGGGCAAATTGCGGTCAGTACTGCGGGAACTGGGGCTGGTGGAGAACTAGCAATTACAGCCGAGTCAATTGAATTAAAGGACAGAAAGGAATTTGGCGCTAGCGGCATTTTTGGCAATGCCATCACTGGTAAGGGAAATGGGGGAAATCTTGAAATAAAGGCAGATAGTTTAACTGTTCTTGATGGTGCAACTATCAGTGTCAGTAATTTTTCTAGTAGCGATAGCAATGTTACGCCAGGGTCAGGAATAGCAGGAAATATTACTATCAATGCCAATAATGTGGAATTAGATACTGCTTCAACAGAAATTCCTAGTAGTATTACTGCTTCAACCAATAATATGGGTGGCGGCAATATTGATTTAAATGTTTCAGAAAATATTAGCATTGGCAACAATAGTGAAATTGATGCTGATACTAGAGGTGATAGTAATGGGGGCAATGTTAACATTATGACCAGCAACTTGTATCTCAACAATCAAGGTCGGGTTTCTGTTGATAGTATGGCTTCGGGCAATGCAGGAAATATTAAGATTGATGCCGACAATATAGATGCCAATCAAAGTCGAATTACTGCCACAGCCAAAGTCTCTGGGGGAGGAAATATCAACTTAGCTACGGATTTTACAGCTCTAAACAACAGTGAAGTTAGCACTAGCGTTTTTGATGGCACAGGAGGCGGAGGAAACCTGGAGATAGAAAGTAACTACATAATTGCTCAAAACAACAGCAGGATAATTGCTCAAGCAGACCAAGGTGCTGGGGGCAATATTGATATTACTACTAAAGTTGTCTTACTTGCTCCCGATACTTTAGTAGATGCTAGTTCTAGATCGGGGATTAATGGGGCGGTTGATATTAAGAGTGTGGAGACTCAACAGTTTAGTGTTTTTCAATTGCCTCAAAAAGTTACCGATCCTGCGGCTTTAATTGCTGCTTTTTGCCCTAGAGATGAAGTCAATACTTTTTCTAATGTCGGTAAAGGAGGATTAGCTGAAAATCCTCGGCAAAGTTTGCGAGGAGAATCTGTCTGGGAAGATTTGCGAGATTTTACAGATATACCTAGGGCGGACAACTCATCAAAAGTCTCTCAGGGCGGTGAAATTGTTGAGGCTAAAGCCTGGAGTGTTAATGAAAAAGGCAATATAGAATTGCTAAGTTATGTTCCAGAGTCAAAAAAATCAGATTACTGGGCATTATTTAATCAATGTTCTCAATAATTCTAATTTATAGCTCTATCTTGGGCTAAAAATACAGCCAATCTATTTTTAGTTACCAATCTTCTGATGCTGCACTATATTAATCCTGTTAAAGTTAAGCTTATTTTATTTAATTCATCATGTAGCTTATTGGTAATAAGCGCTTGTTTATCAGTTACGGCTAAATCGGCGATCGCTGAACGTACCCTTCGGG
>JBCCDL010000141.1:0-9971 GCA_039030815.1 Cyanobacteria bacterium P01_A01_bin.83
TCGTTGATTGGGTATCTTGCTTTTGAGCGGGCAAAAGAATCTCTCACTCAATCTGTGTTTGACCGACTGAGTATTGCGGTTACTCTCAAGGAAGATGGATTACAAAACTGGTTGCTCAATCAAAAACATGACGTCGTTTCCTTGGCTCAATTTCCAGAAATCAACGCTCAGGCTCAAATACTGCTGAGTTCAAGTAGCACTACCGTAGAATATCAATCAGCCCAAGCCCGTCTCCAAAAATCTTTAACTTCTTTTCGTCAACATCAATCGGGACTAGAGGAAATTTTTCTGCTGACAGTGGGAGGGAAAACCTTGGTTTCGACCAACCGAAGCCAAATCGGTCAATATCAACCTTTAGTTCAGTTTAATGAGGTGACAACAGAGTATACAGATACTGTTAAATCTAACTTTTATCGCTCTCCTTCTCAGAAAAAACCCTTAATTACTTTACAAACGCCTATTTTCGACTCTGACAACCAAAGATTAGGAATGCTGGCAGCCCATCTCAATTTAGATCGGGTCGATAGCATTATTAGAGAGCGTTCTGGTTTGGGAACAAGTGGAGAAACTTACTTAGCAGCTAATGTCGGCAGTAGCCTCTCAGGGCAAATTGGCTTTATCTCGGCAGATAGATTTGGCTCAGATGAATTTCCTGATGGCATCAACAGTCCTAGCATTGCTGATGCTTTAGGGGGCAATAGCGGTAGAGGTTTGTATGAAAATTATCGAGGAGTGCCAGTGCTGGGAGTCTATCGCTGGTTGAGCGATCGCGATGTGGCATTATTGGGGGAAATAAGCCAAGAAGAAGCCTTTGCTCCTGCCCGCCAGCTTGCTCAATCGATTTGGTTCAACGGCATGATTCTCTCGACTATCTTGACTTTGGGCATCATTATTCTTGCCCGTCAGATTACTCGACCGATTATGGCGATTACCCATACTGCCCGTCTGGTTAGTGCCGCCATTCAGCAGCGAAATTATCAGTATTTACCTACTACTCCCATTCAAACTAAAAATGAAATTGGGGTACTTGCTCACGCTTTCAATCAGATGACGCGAGAATTAGAATTGTCTCATGAGCAGTTAAAAGCCTCATTAGCTGATTTAGAGATAAAAAATACGGAACTACAGCATTTAGACCGTTTGAAAGACGAATTTTTAGCGAATACATCCCACGAGCTTCGTACTCCCCTTAATGGCATTATTGGCATCGCCGAAACTTTAATTGATGGGGCTACTGGTCTACTACCTCAGCAGACTCGCTTCAATTTAAGCTTAGTGGTCGCCAGCGGTCGCCGTTTGAGCAACTTAGTCAATGATCTGCTCGATTTTTCCAAAATAAAGCATCAAGACCTTAAATTGCAGCGGTCGCCGATTGAAATGCGGGTCATTGCCGAAATAGTTATTACCCAAAGTCAACCTTTGATTGACTCTAAGGCTTTGCAATTAATCAATACTATTGACTCTGACCTCCCGTCTGTAAATGCTGATGAAAATCGTCTACAACAGATTTTATATAATTTGGTTGGCAATGCGATTAAGTTTACCGATAGCGGCACCGTAACTATCGCCGCTGAGGTGGTCAATGACGATTTGGCTATCTCAGTTTGCGATACAGGCATTGGCATCCCCGCCAACAAATTAGACCGTATTTTTGAATCCTTTGAACAAGTCGAAGGCAAGAGCGATCGTGTTTATGGAGGCACAGGTTTAGGTCTGGCAATCACCAAAAAGCTAGTGGAACTACATGGTGGGCAAATTTCTGTTTGCTCTACGGTTAACTTAGGCTCTTGCTTTACTTTTACCTTACCACTTGTCGAGCGTCCTCAAACAGAGCAAACAACCAAGTTATTAACCAATTGTGAGCCTAGAAGCTATCAAGATTCGGTAATTGTCAAAGATACCCACAAGGTAAAGGTAGTCGCCGCAACACCAAAGGAAGTTATAGCTAGTCCTCATCCAGAAGTAGCGCATATTTTGATTGTGGATGATGAATTAGTCAATCGACAGGTATTGATTAACTATTTATCGTTGCAAAATTATAAGATTACTCAAGCCTCATCTGGTTTAGAGGCTATTACCTCTCTTGAGGGAGGACTTGAACCAGACTTAGTATTGCTGGATGTGATGATGCCCAGCATGACTGGCTACGAAGTTACTCAAACCATCCGTTCGGAGTGGCAACTAGATGAACTACCAATAGTGCTATTGACCGCTAAAAACCGTGTTTCTGATTTAGTAACGGGACTTAATACGGGAGCCAATGATTATCTGAGCAAGCCAGTTAGTAAAGAAGAACTATTAGCTCGCATCACGACTCATTTAAATCTACGACAAGAAATTGTTGAACGACGCAAGGCAGAAGCAGCTTTACGAGAAAGCGAACAAAGACTAGCTCAACTGTTAGAAGCTGTTCCAGTAGGTGTCTTTGTCGTTAATGCTCAGGGACAGCCTTACTACGCTAATCAAACTGCCCAACAGATATTGGGTCAAGGAATTATCACCGTCGCCACCATTACCCAACTAAACGAAAGCTATCAAGCATATCAAACAGGAACCCAGCAGCTATATCCAACTGAGCAAACTCCTTTGGTGCGGGCTTTAGAGGGAGAAACTGTAATTGTTGACGATATGGAAATTCGTTCTGCCCACAAGACTATTCCTTTGGAAGTTTCGGCACAACCAGTTTTTGACCGTGATGGTAATATTGTCTATGCGATCGCTGCTTTTCAAGATATAACCGAACGCAAACGTTCAGAAGCAGAACGGATTAAGTTTACTGAACAACTACAACTAACAAATATCGACCTGCAACGAGCAAAACAAGCATTAGCCGAATCAAATCGAACCTTGGAGCAAAAGGTCTTAGAACGCACCCAAGAACTATCTCAAACTCTAAAGATCCTCAAAGCTACTCAGGCAGAACTAATGTTTGAAAATGAACTGCTCAGAAGCGAAGATCAAGCATCTACCTTTGACTACCAAGTAGGGGGTAGCTTACCGATGAATGCTCCTACCTATGTCGTGCGGGCGGCGGATCGTTATCTCTACAAGGCATTAAAACAGGGGGATTTTTGTTACGTTCTCAATCCTCGTCAGATGGGGAAATCAAGCCTTATGGTACGCATGATTCACCATTTACAACACGAAGGATTTAGCTGTGGCGCGATCGATCTGACGCGCATTGGCAGTGAAAACGTTTCTCCCGAACAATGGTATAAAGGATTAGCTGTAGAGCTATGGCGTAGTTTTAGGTTGCTCAAACAAGTTAATTTAAAAACTTGGTGGCAAGAACAAGAACAGCTCTCGTCAGTACAAAAATTGAGCCAGTTTATTGAAGAAATTTTACTAGTTGAAGTTGGTAAAGACAATCAAGACCTGCCCCACATAGTAGTTTTTATTGACGAAATTGATAGTCTTTTAGGTCTAAATTTTCCCGTAAATGACTTTTTTGCCCTAATTCGCTCCTGTTATAATCAGCGCAGTATTAATCCCGAATATCGACGTTTAACTTTTGCTTTTTTAGGAGTGGCTACGCCTCATGACTTAATTAGCGATCGCCAAAGAACCCCTTTCAACATTGGTCAGGCAATTCAACTTGAAGGTTTTAAACAGCACGAAGTCAAACCTTTATTAACAGGATTAACTGACAAAACAGACAATCCCCAAGCGGTACTCAGTGAAGTATTAGCCTGGACAAATGGTCAGCCTTTCTTGACTCAAAAACTCTGTCAACTTATTCGTGATACCCCCTCGGTTATTCCTCATAATAAAGAAGCTCAATGGGTTGCTGATTTGGTACACACTAAAATTATCAATAATTGGGAATCACAAGATGAACCAGAGCATTTAAGAACCATTCGCGATCGTCTCACCAACAGTCAACAATCAGGTCAATTACTAGCACTCTACCGCCAAATATTAGATCATGGGCAGTTAGTCGCAACTGAAAGTATTGAGGAAAAGGAATTACTTTTAACAGGTCTAGTAATCAAGCAAGAGGGAATCTTAAAAGTCCAAAACCGTATTTATCAATCAATCTTTAATCGAGAAATACTCATAAATAGTTAAATATACAGGAAAATAGAAAAGCGATCGCTTATCTTCGATCTTGAGAAAGACATTAAAATGCTGTCAAATGGCGGTATTCAAGTTAAATTTAGTCCGCCGTCGGCAATGATAATTTCACCTGTAACGTAGGTACTAGCAATCAGCATAGAAGCTAACTGGGCAATCTCTTCTGGTTGCGCTCCTCTTGCCATAGGCGAGCGCTCTTGCCAAAGTTTCCGAGCGGCTGTCCAATCTTTGCTCATGGGTGTGTCTACCAAACCAGGTGCGATCGCATTGACGCGAATGGACGGTGCCAGGCTAACTGCCAATAGTTTGGTAATGTGATTGAGAGAGGCTTTACTAACGGCATAGGGTATGGAAGCTCCCTTGGGACGAATACCAGCATGGGAACTAATATTGATAATGCAGCTAGTAAAATCCTGAGATGACGACTCCCGCAAGGCTTCTTCTGCCTCGGCAATGAGCATCCAGGGGGCAATTACATTGACTTCATAGATATCTCGCCAGATTTGGGGAGTCGCTTCTTTTAAAGCAGTATGGGGAATTACTTTAGTTATGCCAGCATTGTTTACTATTACATCCAAGCGGTCGTGATGGGACAATACATCGGTAATTAAATGACGAACTTGATCTGGCTGACTAAGGTCTGCCTGAGTATAGGATGAATTAGGATAAGATTCTGCTAAAGCTTGACCCTGATCGACTGAAGACTTGGAATGAAAAGCAATGGTAAAACCATCATTTGCCAGTTGCTTGGCGATGGCTAAACCAATTCCCGAAGTAGACCCTGTAACTAAAGCAACTCTTTTTTTCTGATCTTGAATAATATCCATAACTAATTGCCGACAGCTTGACTAGGGTACGACACCTCTAAAACTACGACATCTCCATCGGCAATAAAATGACCGTGAACCTCTCCTGGTGGGCGACTGGCATAGTAGCCAGGTTCTAGCCACAGATCAAAAGCTGCATCGTACAAACGACCTGAAACTACAAATATCTCTTCTGGATAGTCATGGCTTTTGGCACCAAAAGACTCAGTTGAATAACCGCTTTTAAATTTGGTCAATCTAGTATAGTCTCCCGTCTCTGGATCTTCGGCAATGGTTAATTGAGATAGATTACCGTCTGAACCTTCAATAACTTCCCAGAAGGAATCGTTATCTGCTGCTAGAGGATTCCAATAAGTTTTAGTTGATTTCATGATTTTACAAATAAGACAGTTAATATTTAGTTTTCAGTCAAATCGATAATGGCATCAAAGTCATATTTATCTAGCATTGACGAAATTGCTTGGGCAATATGCTGCTGTGAATCAGGAATTTGAACCATTAGCTGTTCGATTTTTTCACCATCAACAGCGATCGCAGCTTGATTTAAGTTAGCAACCAAATTTTGGGGCAATACTGCTAAATCCAGCGAAGATAATTGTTTAGAGGTTTGATTATTATTTTTGAGCTGTTTATCTGTAAATTCTTGTTGATAAATAAACTTAACTCCTAAATGCTGAGTCAATTTATCAAATATTACCTGTTCGGTAAATGGTTTTGCCACAAAATCATCGCAACCTGTATCAAGAATTACCTTTCTTTGTTCTTCAAAAGCCGAAGCAGTAATGGCGATAACTACTGTCTGTTTAACATCAGACCTACTTTTAATTAACCTAGTCGCCTCATAACCATCCATCACGGGCATTCTCATATCCATCCAGATTAAGTCAGGCTGCCACTCTTGCCAAAGTGCGATCGCTTCTTGACCATTATTGGCAGTACGGGGTTCAAATCCGACTGATTCTAATAACTGGATTAATGCCAGACGATTGGTTTTTTGGTCATCTACCACCGCAATTCGATATTCTAATTGTCCTGGCGCTAAGTGTTTGACCCGTTTTGATGCCCCGATAATCTCTTCTGTAGCAGAATCGGCTAACTCTACCAAAATATCAACAGAAAAAGCCGAACCTTCTCCTAAAATACTATTTACCTGAATAGCGCCCCCCATCAATTTAGCAAACTGACTACTGATAGCTAGCCCCAATCCCGTACCCTTTTCTGATTCGATACCACTCTTCGTTTGTACAAAAGGTGAAAATAGCCGTTCTAATTCTGTTTCAGCGATTCCCTTACCTGTATCTGCCACTTCAAAACAGAGTTTTAACTTATTCCCAAATGAACCTGAAGCACAAATAAAGGCGCGCAGCGTAACCCCTCCCCTATCGGTAAACTTAACCCCATTACTCAAAAGATTTATTAGTAACTGATGTAGCTTATGAGAATCTCCCACAACATATTGTGGTAGGTTATCCGCAAGCTGAAATTTAAACCATAAACCTTTAGCTTCGGCTCTAATTTTAAACATCTCTTGAATAGTTTGCAGCAGCCGATGGAGAGCAAATGGTTCGTTGTTAATCAGGGTTTTTCCCGCCTCAATCTTAGACATTTCCAACACATCGTTAATGAGATTGAGTAAATGTTCCCCACTGCGATTGATAGTATCCAAGGATTCTTTTTGCTTGGCAGTTACAGTATCATCCCGCGACATTAATTGGGAGAAACCAAGAATTGCATTCAGCGGCGTACGTAACTCGTGACTCATATTAGTCAAAAAAGTACTCTTTGCTAAATTTGCTGCTTCGGCTTCTCTAGCTTTAAGCTTTAGTTGCTGAGTAGATGCTTCTAACTGCTGGCGAGACATAGATAGCTGCAATGACAACCAATTAACCCCAAATAACAACCCCACAATGGAAATCAATCCCACCAAAACAATGACACTTGCTAATCTGCGGGCGGGATCAAAAGCTTCTTCCTGACTCATTTCTACCAACAGGGCAATATCTTGCTCGTTTAGCCAGCGATACACCCCTAAGACGTGGGCGTCTCTATAGTTGCGATACAATCCAGAACCACTCATCCCACTCATAGCCGCATCAATAGCAGGACTATCTATATAATCGGGTAGGGCTTTATTAGATTGAGATTTACCAGCGATAAAAGCATTCTTGCTAATCAAAGAACCAACCAGATAGCTTTCTCCACTTTCTCCTAAACCTGTTTTTTCCCTGACAATACTATCTATGCGTTCAAGATCTAAGTCCACCAAAACCATTCCCGAACGATCTTCTAACAGTTTTGCCAAAGTAATCGCTGGCTTTTTAGTAATAGGCGAAACATAAAATATGGGGGCAAAGTTTGCCCCCACCTCCACCGATTCAACATAGGTAATATTGGCTAATATTTCGTATTCCCCTTCACGTTCTTTATTCGTAGAAAGAACAATCTTATTACTGCGATCTAAAACAAATATCTCTCTCAAACTAGGCTTAATCTGATTTATTCTCGTCAAGTAGCGATTCAACATCAGATAAGCTTCCTGTTTATCCTCTTCATTCTCCGAATTGAGTAAAATCTCTAAATTACTTTGTACCTCGGGCAGCTGAGTGGTTTGTAGAAAATCTCTTTGTTTATCCTCAAACCATCGCGCAATTTCTTGTTCCTTGAGGGTAGCAGCTACGCTAAGGCGATCAAATGCAGCTTGTTTCAACGCCCTCCGCGCCCGAAAATACGCCACTCCACCCACAATACTTACCGTAATTAACGCCAACATTAGAAAATAGTTGGCTATCTTAGTAGTCAAGGATAACTGCGGTAATTTCATTCAGGAAAATGAAGTTTAAATACAATTCATGGTTATTTGAATTATATCTGGCGATTAGTCTAGTGGTGAGAACCAGATTAGAATCTCTAAACGCTTTTATAATCATTATTTACGTAGCCAAAATATAAAAACGAAATTAAGAAACAAGTAGAATAATTTTTCTATTGTTATCTTTTGTTTAGTATATATTTACTATGATTGATGGACGATCAAATAGACGATCGCCTGAACTAGCAAAGAGTTGTTAAAGTTTGAAAGTAATTATGCTTATATGCAGTCGAGCGATCGCTTTAAAAGTAGTAAAATATAGTTCGATATTTGTGTATTGTAATAGTATTTTGTGGTGAAGCAATTAGAGTTAGATTATTCTTTAAACAATAAAAATACTTTAGAACAGGCATCTGCTAAAGACACAGCCTCATCTAATTTCAAGTTTGTAGACTTATTTGCGGGTATTGGTGGCTTTCATCTGGCAATGCATGAACTGGGTGGTGAATGCGTTTTTGCTTCAGAAATAGATCGCTATGCAAGAACAACTTACATTCACAACTTCCGCAAAATTTCACCGCAACTTTTTGAGAAAGAATATTTTAATAAAGATATCAGGAATATTGTGCCAGATGAAATTCCTGACTTTAACGTACTTTGTGCGGGCTTTCCGTGCCAGCCATTTAGTCAAGCAGGTCACAAAAGAGGTTTTGATGATTTTCATGATTCTGAACGAGGCAATTTATTTTTTAATATTGCTGACATTATCGAAGCTAAAAAACCAGAAGCTTATTTTTTAGAAAATATTAGAGGTTTAGTTAATCATGACCAAGGTAAAACTTTTAAATTAATACGTAGTATTTTAGAGCAAGACTTAGGCTACTCTTTTTATTATCAAATAGTCAAAGCATCTGATTACGGATTACCTCAATTAAGACCTCGAACTTTTATGGTTGGTTTTCGCGATGAATCTAGCTTTAAAACTTTTTGTTTTCCTCCTAAAATACCCTTGAAATTTAATATGAGTGATGTTTGGGGAGGAAATTGCGATCGAGAAATTGGTTTTACCTTAAGAGTTGGTGGACGTGGTTCGCCTATTGATGATCGTCGTAATTGGGATTCATATTTAGTTGATGGTGAAATTAAGCGATTAACCTATGCTGAAGCCAGGATAATGCAAGGATTTCCCGAGCATTTTGAATTTTCTGTAAGTCCAACTCAAGCTATTAAGCAGTTAGGAAATAGTGTTGCAGTTGATGCAGTTAGGACTGTTGGAAAAAGTGTTATTTCATATATGAATAGCTTAAGAAGTAGACAACAAAAGATGAAAAAAAAGCAAAATAAAGGTGAATGGTCTGAATTGCTGACTTTTGTTAGAATTCTTGTAGAGCAAAAAATTGTACTATCTGATAAAAATCTAGAACCTACAGAAAATTACTTTAAAGTAAATAAAATTACAGGAAACAATATCGATCTTGATTTTTTGTTAGTCAACAAAGATGAAATAGAGATAATCAACCGCAACACAGAAAAGCTTCAAAATTTAGCAATCAACTCTGTAATCAATAAAGATATATTAAATAATTTGGTTGTAGCTATAAAAAAAGGGAGCCGAACATTTTCTATTCCTGAATTTGAAATTATCCAAAATACTTTAGGGTTAACGGCTGTTAAATTAGGAAATAGCTCCCAGAAAGAAGATATTATCCTCGACATTCAAAATGAAACAATAACTAAGATCAATGAAGGTTTTAACATCAAATCCTATTTAGGCAGTAAGCCCACATTATTCAATGCCTCTGGGAATACTAATTTTATTTTTGAAATTAAAAATTTATCCAAAGATAAAATAGATGAGATTAATAGTATTAATACTAAAACTAAGTTGACCGACAGAATTCAAGCGATCGAACAATATGGAGGAGTATTCAACTATGTAACCCCTGAAAAGAAAACCCTTGAATATAACTTAAAGATGGTTGATTTGGCTATGCCGAGGATTATAGGAAGTATACTCATAGCTTTTTATAAAAATAGAATATCCAAGATTTCTGAGATTATCGACCATATTCATGAACATACTGGATTAAAAGATATAATTCAGTATGAAGATAAAGATTGGCTAGTGGACGTGGGCGTAGATAAAACTACCATTAATTAAGAGTAAAATTGGTAGGAAAGCAAGATTATAAAAAAGAGCAAATGTCAAGATTAGCTCCCAAACCAATAAGGTTAGACAATGACGAAGAGCAAGAACTAGA
>JBCCDL010000142.1:0-9960 GCA_039030815.1 Cyanobacteria bacterium P01_A01_bin.83
GGAAAATCGAGAGTTTTATTAGAGATGGTAATTTATGCATTTCAAGATGGTACATCTCCCGAAACGATTATTGACGACTACCCAACTTTGACTTTATCTGATGTTTATGGTGCGATCGCTTTTTACCTTAAAAATAAAGATGAGGTAGAAGCATATTTGGCTAAAAGAGAAGAGGTGGCTGAAACTGTTAAACAGCGTCTTGAAGCTATACAACCCGACATGAACCAAATTCGTTCTCGTTTGTTGTCCCAGGGAAATTTGTAATATTATAATTATAAATATATATCGAACGGAATCGAAGAACTCTAAAACGGTATCTTGTCGCGGTGTTAAATCCTTAGTAGATTACTCTTAAAATAGATTTAATAGATTGCTTCTCAATTTGTTTTCAGTAGTATTAAAAGCTGTTGCAATGCTGGCATAACCACCATCGAACGCCAAGCTGCGGCAAACTCTAACTTAAATGGCAAATTTTTAATCAGTTTACAAACAAGATCGCTACTAATTGATGTTTGTAAACCTGCTGGAATAAATGTAATTCCCATTCCTGCGGCGACGAAACAAATTCGAGTTTGATGGCTATTTACCTCTTTGATAATCTGTGGTCGAAATCCATTTTGACGACACAGTTTGAAAAATTCATCATAAAGAAATGGACCTTCTGAACGAGGATGTAAGATAAAAGACTCTTGAGCTAAATCTTTCAATGACACTGATTTTGCCAGATTTAAATAATGTTGTTTGGGCAATACAACCACAAATTCTTCTGACAAAAGCGGATAAACTTCTAACCCACGATCATCAATCGGAGGGTGCAAAAACCCTAAGTCTATTTCACCTTGATTAAGTGCTGTTACCTGTGCCTCAGTAGATAGTTCTAGCATTTCCACCTCTACCCCCCGATAGCTAGAACGAAAACGCCCGATCAGTTCTGGTAAAACTGTGTAGGTAGCCGTCGCGGTAAAACCGATGGTTAGTTTTCCTGTTTCTCCTTTGGCAGTTCTTTGGGCTGTGGCGATCGCCTGTTGCGCCTGTTGTAAAAGCTGTTGTGCCTCCTTTAAAAAGACCTCTCCTGCTGGAGTTAATTTAACCGATCGCTTGGTGCGGAAAAATAATTTAATGCCAATCTTGTCTTCTAGAACCCGAATCTGCTTACTTAAGGCAGGTTGAGTAATATCTAATCTCTCTGCTGCTCTACCAAAATGCAGTTCTTCGGCGACAGTGACAAAGTATCGTAGCTGACGAAATTCCATTTAATAACTTTTGGTTATTAATATAGCATCAAAAATGACTTGGACAAACGGGTTTTACTTGTTTTACGCTCAATTTAAAAATGAAATTATGTAGAGCAAAATGAAGAGAAAAAAACGCCACAGCTATCAAAAGGTTTTAATTGGTGTGATCGGTTTTCTGATTGCGATCGCTATCTACGGCTTATTACAGTTAATGGAACCAGTGGCGATCGCCAAATTACCTCAATCTACTCAGCCAGTTACATTTACGGGAGATAAATTACTAATTGCTTCGGATGCAGATATGGTGGCAACTGCCTATGCAGATGCCAAGTTAGATCGAGTACCAGGAGTTGAAGATACTTTAACGATCATAGATCTACCGTTAAACTCCGATAATCCCCAAATCTCTTCAATTCCAGTGTCTAATTCCGTTATGTCTTGGCCACAAATTATCGCTACTTCACCCGATGGCAAACGAGCTTATATAGTAGAAGTGCGATCGCGTCCCGCAGACGGCATTCAGGAATTAAATACGATTGATGATATGCCTGAAGGGAAATATTTAACCGTGGTCGATCTTACTGATTCCTCTCGACCCAAAATCATAGAATCTGTAGCAGTAGGGCGCAATCCAGAGCATATTAGTATTAGCCCTGATGGACAATTACTAACGGTTAACCTAGAAGATGCAGAACGAGAATTGCTAATTATTAAGCTGCAACCTGACGGAAGATTAGGAAAGCGGTTTTATTTTCCCATGCCAACTAACGGCACGCGCGTGGATAATCGTACTGCCATTTGGCATCCTTCAGGAAACTATCTGGCAATGACTCAAGACGAAAACAGTAGAATTGGTTTTTATCGAGTAATCACCGCATCTGATGGCGATATCAAAATTGAATCATACAGCGAACCTATAGAAGTAGGCAATCATCTCTCTCATCCTCGGTTTACTGCCGATGGTCGTTTTTTATTAGTAAGCGATCTTAAGTGGAGCACTAAACCTTTTCGACAGTTAAATTACTTAATGAATCCTCAAGGAGAAGCGATCGCAATTCGATTTGAACCTGAAAAGGAAGAACTTCCATTAATTATATCAAGAGTAGAAGTAGGTCTTAGTCCAGAGGGGTTTGCCCTGAGCCCAGATAATTCGTTGGTGGTCACGGTAAATCTGCGTCGTACCTATCTACCCAACTATATCCCTGTATGGCGTGGTAAGTCTTATAGTTCTCTATCTCTAGTTAAGTTCGATCCGCAGTCGGGACAACTAACCAATATTGATGAATACGGTTTTGAAGGATTACTGCCAGAACAAGTTACTTTCGATAAGTCAGGAAAGTTTTTGGCAGTAGTTATTTTTAATTATCGTCAACCTAGCCCAGAAAAGGGTGCAGTAGAGTTTTGGAATGTTATACCAGGCGCTCAACCTCGATTAAGCAGAACAGGATTAAAAATTGATGTGGTTCGGGGCGCACACGATATCATCTTGGTACCGTAACTCCTCTATTTCTACTCTCAATACTTGCAGATTATAAGAGATTGAAGGTTTGATGAGGTAAACACACCTGATACTGGTTCTTGAACAGAAAAAGCGATCGCAACGACATTTTTAGTTTCAGTATAAAAATACTTTTAGTTTAAAATTTACAGGCAGTTGCCGTATGATGAAAACACTTAACCAATCTCCGTCAAACTACTAATCAGGTTAATAGTTTTTTAACATTTGTATGACAGGGTGAAAATATTAAAAAAACTTACTTCGATCATCTGACACTTATGTCTGCTCCTACAACCATTTTAATCGTCGAAGATAATCTTAGTCTGTGCGACACACTCAAACTATACATTGAGAAAGAAGGATGGGATTGCCAGATTGCTAACGACGGTGAGCAGGGCATAAAAATACTGCAAAATTGCCATCCCAGTCTGATTTTGCTCGATATTATGCTTCCAGATCTAGATGGATTTCAGATTTGCCAACAAATACGAGCTTCTCAAGACTTTGTGCCAATTTTGATGCTGACAGCTAGAGGAGAAGAAAGCGATCGCGTTATGGGACTTTCTTTGGGTGCTGATGATTATGTGATTAAACCTTTTGGGGCTAAAGAACTAATTGCCCGCATTAAATCCCTGCTAAGACGGGCTTATAGTGTAGGATACCGAGATGTTAGTTGGAGTAGTGGAGTTAGAGTAGACGGGCGATCGCGACAGGCATTTCTCAACGGCGAACTACTCGACTTGCGCGGTAAGGAATTTGACTTATTGGCGCAATTTGTATCTTCTCCAGGACGTGCTTATTCCCGCGAGCAACTTTTAGAACAAGTGTGGGGTTTTGACTTTGAAGGTGATACTCGTATTGTAGATGTGTACATTCGTAAGCTCAGAGAGAAGCTAGAGCTAGATCCAGCCAATCCTAATTTCATTCAGACGGTTTGGGGTGTAGGATACCGTTTTCAGCCGCATTCGTGATGAAAAAGTGGCATAGCATTTCAACACGCATAATTTTGATCCTACTGGGTCTAACTCTGGGCAGCATTACAGGATTATCTATTGTGTTGAATCTAGCTTTGACTAACTTCTTTATTCGTGATGCTCAAGATACTTTACTGAGGCAAGCAGAAGTACTATCAAACCACGCTCAAGCGAAGCCTGATTCAGACAATTTGAGGCGATTGGTAAGCTTAACTGCCGATCGAGAGCAATGGCAAGTAATTATCTTTAATGCTCAAGGAAAGAAATGGATCGAAAGTAATGGGGTTGTAACTGATAATTTGCCCCCACCACCACCAGAATTAATTTCCCAAACTCTAACGGGTTCTCCTCTTCAAGGAAGATTTCAGGCAGCAGAAGATTTTCAATATCTCTGGTGGCTTTATGGTACGGCACCTTTGTATCGAGGAGAAGAAATTGTAGGTGTAGTATACATTGCCATGCCCATGGGTATACCAAAACAATTTGCTCGACAGGTAGAAGGGATAATATTGGGCATGATACTGATTGTCACAACTATAACTATCTTGGCAGCTTGGCAGCTTTCCCGTAGCTTTACTCAACCCCTCAAACGTCTCGACCGACAGGCAAAACTAATAGGAGCAGGAGACTATACTGCTCGCTCTCAAATTCAGGGCAAGGGCGAACTGGCTCAACTCAGTCATACTATTGATGAGATGGCAGCAAAGCTTTCGGCTACGTTAGAGGCACTTAAAGCTCAGGAAACCTCCCGCCGTCAATTAGTAGCTAATGTATCTCACGATTTACGCACTCCCCTAGCATCGTTACGAATCGAGCTTGAGGCGATTCTAGATGGGGTGGTGTCGGGAGTAGAAGCCAAACAATATCTCAAACGTGCCTGTCGTGAAATAGATTATCTAGCCCGCCTAGTAGAACAGCTAATGTTTCTCGCTCGTGCTGATGCGGGTCAGTTACAGGTAAACCCTCAAGCAGTTTCGGCTATAGCGATCGCCCAAGAGTGTATTTCTCGGATGGAAATGACGGCTGGCAATGCTAATCTCGATTTGGAATTAATTACTACCCCCGATTTACCTCAAGTTTGGATCGATCCCGAGTTAACTGGACAAGTGGTTTTGAATCTAATCGATAATGCGATCAAATATGCTCCCAACTGCAAAACTATCAGTATTGAAGTTTTATCTGTAGTTGTTGAAAACCAACGCAACTATGTTCCTCTGCAAGTGCGCGATCGCGGTTCGGGCATGAAACCAGAAGAAGTCAAACAAATAACAGAACGCTTTTACCGTGCTAGTTCTTCCCGTTCCCAGTACGGATTCGGTTTAGGGTTAGCGATCGCCAATCAGGTTTGTCAATTGCAAGGCGGTAGCCTGCGGATCAAAAGTAACCTAGGACAAGGAACTGTGGTTCGGCTGCTGCTTCCCACTCAACAAAAATAAAATGTTTAATACTTTTTTAATATCTTTCTTTTATACTTAGATTTTATACGGCAATAAGCAAGCTAAAAATCTAATTGGTAAGTCAAAATTAAACACATTGTAAAGTATTACATGGATATAAATTTGACAGTATATTCCATTGCAAATTTAGGAACAATAATATGCAATAGATAAAATCTAAATATCAGGTCTATACTAAAAACTGCTTATGTGTCGAGCAAAAAAGTTATATCGACAGATGTAGATTTGGACAATTTTTATTCACATCTAGAGTAATAGATCATAACCAAAAATAAAAATTATCATTAGATTGTCAACACTAGCGAATTACATTATCAAAAGCAAAACTTGTATTATGAATCTCAAAAACGCAACTCAATTTACTCAAAGATTTATTGTTTTACTAGGTATATTAGGAATAGGAAATTTATATAGCTTTCGGGCAATAGCAGATAATTATACAGGTTCAGTAGAAGATTCTACTAATACGGGAGAGATGCCAATAAAACTTTCTAGCAAAGCAGCAGGCAATATTGTTGAAGTAGCATCAGGTAGTGACACCTTTAGCACTTTAGTTAAAGCAGTAGGAGCAGCAGAATTAGCAGAAACTTTATCCGACTCAAGTGCATCTTATACGGTTTTTGCTCCTACAGATGAAGCTTTTAGTCAACTGCCAGACGGCGCATTAGAGTATCTATTAATGCCAGAAAATAAAGAAGTATTACAGCAAGTGCTTTCGTACCACGTTTTACCTAGCGAAGTTACATCTAGTGAGATATCTGGTGGTGAAGTAGAAACACTTAATGGCGCATTAGTGACAGAGGTAACAGATAGTGGTGTTGTGGTAAATAATGCTAACGTAGTCACTGCTGATATTGAGGCTAGTAATGGTGTTATTCACGCTGTTGACCGAGTTTTATTATCCGCAGATTTGCAAACTGCACTAGCTGAAGAACTAGGAATAACAGAGTCAGAAATTTATCAATAAGATCTGGCTAATTTGATTAAGTTGGTAGTATTTATACCAACTTTTTCTTGATTTACAACTTCTCCATAATTTAAAATCATTAAAGTATTGAAAATAATATAAATGCAAAATAACTAAATAAAAGAGCGAAAAATATTATAGCCGTTGTAAAAAGTATCTGACCAATATTATTGAGAACTCAAGCAGTATTAAAATCAAGAGGTGCAGCATTTTGATGCCAAAGTTACTCATAGTCTTTTTCATATTTTTTAGCATTTTGCCTTTAAAGGCATTTGGGATTTCTCCAAATGAATGTTTTACCCTGGCTGATTTTGAAAGCGATGTAAGAAAAAGCTCTTGGCGTACGGTTAATGATAATGTCATGGGTGGGCAATCAAGAGGTGGCTCTGTTTTGGACAATGGGACTCTTGTGTTTTCTGGCGCGACCAACACAAACGGGGGAGGGTTTTCATCTGTTCTAACCAGATTAAACCCCCAAAGTCTTGTGGGATATAACCATGTTTTACTACGTGCAAAATCAGATGGCAGAGAATTTCGCCTGATATTCCCAGATAATCGACGGGATAGGGTTGTTCATCGTGCTAAAATTCCTTTCGATCAAGATAAAAATTGGCAAAATGTTTCTGTCTCTTTCGAGGAATTAGTTCCGACTATTTTTGGCGAACCTGTAAACGCAGATAGGTTTGAGCCAGGTTATACAAATTCAATTGGTTTGATTATCAATGACGGTCAAGATGGATCATTTAAGCTTCAAGTTGATTGGATAAAAATCTGTAAGTGAGTCTATTTCTGCTGTCAAAATGAACCTGCCAAATATAGTAGTTCTCGTATCTATGAGGTACACCTCAGTTTTGTTTGGGTAAGGGTCAAAGGTTAAAGGGAAAATAACTGCACCTTACTCATCTGCGGAACACTATATTGAAAAACAACTATCGTGACTATTGATTTTGTTCTTATATGAAATACATCAATATTTGCTACAGATAAATAAGGTACATACAGCTAATAATTTCTTCTGCCCTGACCGAAGGGAATCCTTTAGGACTGCCCTCTGCCCTCTGCCCTCTGCCCTCTGCCTTCTGCCCTCTGCCTTCTGCCCTCTGCCTTCTGCTTGGATAGTAGTTAGTAGTTATGCCTGCTTAATTGTTTTTCCAGTTCCCTAGTTTTTCATACTTCACGAGCAATACAAGCCCCTGAATCTCCACTTTTTCTCGATTAATTTTTAGGTTGAGATAAAGCATAATCTATTGAGGTAAACTGATGAACTCCTCGACCACTAAACAAAATCATTCTAAAACTTTTAATTCAGCAGCTATTTTACCTGGCGCACCATGGTTGATTGCTCATAAATCAATGTTAAAGGTAAATCAAACTTACAAAATTACTTTTAACCATATTGATTATGTAATCTGGAAAAATAATGATGATGAAGTATTTGCGCTAAATAATGTTTGTCCCCACATGCAAGCACCTTTGTCTGACGGGTGGATCTGTTCTCAAAGAAATACAGTTACTTGTCCTTTTCATGCTCTAGAATTTAACGGCGAAGGTAAATTAAGTCGCGATGGTAATTTAGAAGACACAGCTATTGCTCAACCATTAAACTTGATTGTTGAGTCTGATTTAATTTGGACATATGGCAATCATCAACCTCAATTACCTATCCCCAATCTAATTCCTAGAATTACTAAAGAATATCATTTCCTCGGCATAGCAGGAGTCAAAACTATTCAATCTCCCTTGTTAAAGTGTCTTAAAATTAATTATGATTTTAATCATGCGATCGCAACTCATCGCAATCCTTTTAAATTTGATCGTATTAAGATTAAAAACTATCAACCCTCTGGTTTTTATACAACTCTGGATCAAGAGATAATTAGAAACAATAATAATTGGCAAGAAATCATTGAAAATCCAGCGCTATTAATTGCACCTCAAACTTTAAATAATCATTTTGAGTATTCTTTTCCAGCTATTACTAGCCTGATTACTTCAACAGTTTTAGGAGAGATTTCTCAGTTTTTTATTCTTTATCCTGAAACTAACCAATCGACAAAGACTTTCATTTTACTTTATATTAAGCCTAAAAATAAACTCTGTCATTCTTTATTTTTACTATCAAAAAACTACTGGTTAAAATCCTTTGATCTAGTTGTTGAACAAGATGCTCATGCCCTAGAAACTCTTTATCCCGAACAAAAACCTAAAATATTTTTGCCTAGAGAGGAGATCATGTTCCATGCAGAAAAGCTTTATCAGCAATGGTGAATTGCTAGAACTCTCTTAGTTTTAAATATAACGTATGAGCATTGAACACTTAAATTATTGATTTAGCATGCAGAGGTACTCTAGGTAGAAAGCAAATCTGAGGTTTTGCGCCTTTGTAGAATTACCTATTTAAGTTAGGACAATGGTTGAACATGACCCACTATCTACGAGCAGTCAAATAAACTTGTCGGGGTTTAACTTTGTACGGCTATGTGTGACCGAAAGCTCAACAAAGTTTTGTAAACAGATTTATTAAGCAGTATTGCAACTTTAGCCGAATAGAGCGATCGCAATCAATAAAGCTAAGACAACGTGATACTATCCTTTTCAGGATCATTTGAAGTCATAAAAAAATCCAGCCTTGGATAGATAGATATGCTGTTGTTGACAGCATCAAAAAATTGATTTTATAGATATATAGGAGAAAAACTTTGGGATTAAGGGTAGCTGTTGTCGGTTCAGGACCAGCGGGTTCATCAGCCGCAGAAGTTTTAGCTAAAGCGGGTATTGAAACTTATTTATTTGAACGCAAGCTCGACAACGCCAAACCTTGCGGTGGAGCGATTCCTCTTTGTATGGTAGAGGAATTTGATTTGCCGCAAAAGATTATTGATCGGCAGGTCAAAAAGATGAAGATGATTTCACCATCGAATAGAGAAGTCAATATTGGCTCAACTCTTAAAAATGGTGAGTATATTGGCATGTGTCGTCGAGAAGTTCTTGACGGTTTTTTGCGTAATCGTGCAGCTAAATTAGGTGCCAACTTAATTAACGGTACTGTCTATCAGCTAGATATTCCTGATAGCGATGGCGATCCTTACACTCTCCACTATGCGGATCATTCCAGTGGTGCGGTCAAAGGGGAAATGAAAACTTTAAAAGTAGATTTAGTAATTGGTGCTGATGGTGCCAACTCTAGAATCGCCAAAGCCATTGACGCAGGGGATTACAACTATGCGATCGCTTTTCAAGAGCGTATCCGTCTACCTGAAGACAAAATGGCATACTATGAAGATCTAGCGGAAATGTATGTCGGTAATGATGTTTCCACTGACTTCTATGCCTGGGTATTCCCTAAATTCGATCACGTAGCAGTCGGTACGGGAACGATGAAGGTTAACCAAGCTGATATTAAGAAACTTCAGGCAGGTATCCGTAAACGTGCTGCCAGAAGGTTGGAAGGTGGGAAAATTATCAAAGTTGAAGCTCACCCCATTCCCGAACATCCTCGTCCTCGTCCCATCAAAGGTAGAGTTGTTTTAGTTGGTGATGCTTTGGGTACCGTAACTAAGTCTTCTGGAGAAGGCATTTACTTTGCGGCTAAATCGGGTCGCATGTGTGCCGAATTAATTGTTGAGCGTTCTGAGGACGGACAAAAAGTTCCCACAGAAAGAGACCTCAAGGATTTCATGAAGCGTTGGAACAAGGAATACGGTGCGACCTACTTAGTACTGGATATTCTACAACGGGTTTTCTATCGTAGTGATGCTACTCGTGAAGCCTTTGTCGAAATGTGTGATGACATCGATGTTCAAAAAATGACTTTCGATAGTTATCTCTA
>JBCCDL010000143.1:0-9950 GCA_039030815.1 Cyanobacteria bacterium P01_A01_bin.83
AATAGTAGAAATTGAAACTTTAGAACCATCTGCATTTAATACTTTAGAAATTCTTCAGCGACCAACCCAACCACAGGAAATTGTTGCCGTAGCCTGCCCCTCGGAAAAAGGAGCTAGCACTAGCCAGTTAACCATTACTGGCAGAGGCGGCTTACCCAACCGTCCTCAAGAGTTATTAACTGCCCAATCTATGATTGAATTTGAAGATTCAGCTACAGTTGATCAAGCCGAGCGATCGCCTGAATCGAACAACCAGACCCTCCCTCCTCCTGCACAGAATTGGTATCGCGATGCTAATGGAACAATTGTACTTACTGATCGGGCGGTTGGAACTTTATCCAGCAATGCTCCTGGTAAGGCTATAGATTGTAATCAGGGTTAGTTGTCTATTACAAACTAAATTTGCCCACTCTATTTCAGTATTAGGGATGGATATTGTCTATGAATTTTGTTTAATGCGTTGAATTTGAGCTATAAATTTATCTCCCTTGGTGGGATTAACCATAGCCACAAAATTGGCAAAACCATGAATTGAAGCCATGACCTCATCACCATTACCCCAAGAAATATTATCGACACCATTGGTTTCAATTTGATGTAGGGTAGCGCGGAAACGTTTTAAGGTTTTGCGATCGACATTGAGCTTTTCGTTAACGACTATCCCCGTTACTTCTTGTTGGCGACTTTTACGAAGAACTCTAGTCTTTTTCTGATTAATTTTAAAACCTTCGTGTTGTACTATTGAGTCTGTATTTTTCAGCAGATTGCAAATGCGAGGATTTTTGGCGGAAGTAGAAAAAGTGAGATCGTCTGCATAGCGAGTATAAACAAATTCCCACTGCTGCCCCATCCTAGTCAGACGCTTATCCAAACGACGACACATGATGTTAGTAATAGCTGGGGAAGCTGGCGATCCTTGGGGTAAATGGCGATCGCTATTAGCCACATAGTAAGTTTTTCCATCTAACTCTACTTCTTCTAATTCTGCTTCGGTACAAAGTAAACCCAAGATAGTAGCAGCAGCTTCACTATAGCCAAAAGAGCGAAATAAACCTTTAACTCTTCTGTAAGATACAGAAGGGAAAAAATCTTCGAGATCGAAATTAATTACTACATCTGCACCCACATGAAGTCGAGCATTACTAACGATAGAGCGATCGCTTCTAAAGCCATGAACTGCATCGTGAACGGGTAATTCATTGAGAATATTCTCTAAAATCCAGTATTGCGCTTGTTTCAATCTGGGCATGGGTGCGGAGATTAATCTTTCTCCCCCAGTTTTTTTGGGGATTTTAAAACGTACGTAATGAGAAACAGTAGAAGTTTTACGATTAAAAGCTAAAAATCTTAGTTGTGGAACTGTAATACCCATCGCTGTGGCAATTTGTAGCGCGTCGCCCAAAATAGGTAAATTGTTGTTTTTTAATCTCTCTTCATTACATTCTGTATAATTTAAGCCTTTAGAAACATCTTCTCCCAGGTAGGTAATTTCTGTTTGCTGCTGCTGTTGCCAAGCTTCTGCTTTAGCAATTCTGGCTTGTTCTCTCTTGACTTTATTTTCCTGTTGTTTGCGACGAGATTCGGCTAGTCTTTCTTTTAATAATCTTTGTCGAAGAACCTTTTCATTTTTCAGATTCCTACTTTCTCGTTTTAATTCGTTTAACTCCCGCCTAATTTCTCCCATGCGACGAATATCGTCTGCTGGATCTTCAGGAAGTTTCCCTTCGGCTGGCCAAAAACCCAAACGAATCATCTCTTCTAAGACAAATTCATCTTTTCCCCTCTGACGAACTAGATTATAAAGTTCTTGACGAGTACGAGGTTGTTGAGACATGGATATATTTAGACTGTCAAAATGGTGTGTTCTTAAAAACCAATTAAATAGAACGCGCTTATTGCTGGGGATATTTCCTTCGTAAGCCCCTGGCTGACTAGACTGCTCAACTCAAGCGGTCGCGGTACTAGTGGCTTATTACACTTCGTAGAAGTCCCACAGGGAAAGCTACTAGTACCGCATGACCGTACAAGTCACGAGTAGGCTAGTGATGCGTGTCTAAACTAACGACAAGGATGGCGATGCACCACCCAGATTGCAAGGTTATTTTACCCAGTCAACAAACGCGTATCTTTAATTGTAATTGGCTAATTGAAAGAGTCAACTAGATTTGAATGGCTAAAAAGCATTGTCTATAATCTTCGTAAAATTCAAAGGACTAGATAATTTATCTCAGCGAAGACAGCCTCCCCCATATACCTATCGTTAGGGTCTAAAGGTTTGGTTTATTCTGCTGTTTAATTAGCAACGCCAGTGGATTATTTCAGGGAAACGAAACTGTTTAACCCTGCTGGCTTCGCTAAGGTCGAAAATTAGCTAGTGATGCTGGTTGTAAACTTAGGGCAAAGATGGCGATACACCATCCAGATTGCAAGATTATCGATCAATTGCTTTTTCAAGCTGAATTTAATTTAGCATCATGTTGATTTTAAAGTCAAGCTAAATTTGATTTCTTAATCAACTGTAATATGTTGGTTGGTTGGGGAATGGGAGAGAGGGTTATTGTTTATTGGTTGGTATCTTTGAGTTATTGATGTTTTTGTAGGGTTTCTTTGGCTGTAGCGCGAACTATACGATTGCCATCTTTAGCTAGTTGTTTTAGGCTATATGTTGGGGTTTTGGGATTTTGTGCGATCGCATATCTTTCTAGCCAGGAAATGGAATTGCTATTTTCGGCTAAGACAGAACTTTCGGCATAATCGCTTAGGAAAAGAGCCACACGACTAAAGGATGGTGTTTTGGATTTAGCAACATTTTTAAAGACAACTTGTTTGAACTCAGGGGAAGTACATTGGGGATTTTTCAATACATCAGCACGAACAAAATCAGTTTGATGATTAGCAAGTTGTTTTAGTATCTCTATTGGTGTGTTGGGATTTGTTGCTACGAATCGACAAACCCCTGGATGTTTGTCAGTAGCAAGTTGTTCTAGTATTGCTATTGGTGTGTTGGGATTTCTTACTACAAAATCGCGAACTAGAGAATCTTTATCTACAGCAAGTTGTTCTAATATTTTTACTGGCGTATTGGGATTTATCGCTATATTTTGTTTGATAGTATAGTCAATTTTTAAAATAGCAAGTTGTTCTAATATTTCTGATGGTGCATTTGGGTTTTTGGCAACACTGTAAAAGGCACTACCATTTTGTTCCATGACTAATTTTTCTAATATATCTATTGGAGTATTAGGATTTTCGGCTACACCATGAAGGGTAGGAGAATCTCCACTATTAGCCAATTGCTTCAATATATTAACGGGGGTATTTGGGTTTTTAGCTAATCCTATATTGATGAAAATATGTGGGTTTTTGTCAAGCTGTTCTAAAATGTCTATTGACGTACTAGGATTTTGAGCAATTTCTTGAAGAACAGAAATATGAGGATCTTTAGAAAGTTGTTTTTGTAGTGATAATGTTATGCTCTTATTTCGAGCTATCCTACAACGAATATTGCTACTTGGATGTGTAGAAAAGCGTTCGAGTAAACTTATTGGTGCATTGGGATGTTCTATTAAACTTACTAAAACTGCGTTATTTTTATCGTGCGCTAATTTCTTTAAAATATTTGTTGGTGCAAACAAATTTTTCGTAACACCTACACGAACTTCATAGTCTTCATCATCAGCAAGCTTTTCTATCATGCTCAGTGTGTTAGAAGTTCTAGCCAAAAATATCCGCATATCTCTATTGCTAAGTATTTTTGGCGAAATATATTTTAAACAAAACTCTAATAAATAATAATCATGTTTTCTTATTAGTCCCGAAAAAGTTGAAGTGTCACTAAATTCTTTTATAACTTGTGCTGCAAAATCATGATAATTTTCTATTTCTTCAGATGATTTTATATGTAATTTCAAGATTTCCTGTACTCGATCGTCTTGGTGATTTATAGCGGATTTAAACAGGAAATCAGGTGTATTTTCTTGTTGCAATAAACTATATAAGGTATTTTCTGGAATCTCCTGTATAAAGTTAATCTGTTCTAAATATAAAAGCTCAAAAACTGGATTGGTCAATAACTCTTGCGGAAAATATTCGCCTAATTTGAAAAGAGTTTCTATAGGAGTATTGGGATTTCCTGCTACTACTTTTGTAACAGCTTTACTTTTACTCTTAGATAACTCTTCTAATAACTCTGGAGGTGCGATAACATTATTTGCTACTATCTTTGCTAATTCGTCATTTAATGTGGCTATTTCTTTCAAGCGATCGCCCGATGTGGTTTCTGATTTTGCTTCTTGAATAAGAGCAATATTGTTTTGTTTGTCCATAGAAATATAGCGATCGCTTTACTGGTTTTAATATCTTCTGTTGTACTCCATCTTTAAAGCAAGTATGTGTTCGCAAGGCCCTTTATAGAGTTTGTTTTGCTTGTGCCAGTTACAGTCGCATTGGGCTTGAATCATACGTTGGTCGGCATCGACGGTTAGGGAAGGGTTATAGGTTTTGTCTCTGTCTGTTACTTCTCCTTGGAGGGTATACGCACCATCACCATCTTCCAGAACATTATTGATCGCCACTTGGTTATCGGCGAGGAAGCGGTTGGCTTTAGCTTCTCTTTTGTTGGCAAAGCGCAGTTTTTCCATTGGTAAAGGTTCGCGAGTTAGTTCGCGAATGCGATAGACTCCTTTATTAAGGTCGTAAATTGCTCTACCTGCTTGGGTATATGCTCCTAATGCGCCGAGAATTACCGCAGGATTCATATTGAGACGTTTGGCTAAATCGTGGGGATTTTCTGCCCAATTTTCTTTGAGAGAATTGAAAATATGTTGTTTTGTCCAGCGATCTATTTCGGTACGGGAAGCCATAAGATCGAAGTTGCCAGAATTCGACCAATCATTAGCCGTCCATCCCGATAAACCAAGGGTAAAGGACATATCGCCTAAGTCAGCGATATAAAATGAGGGCATTCCCGTACCTAGAAGATGAACGGTAAATTTTTGGGCGATAGGAATCAAACGTTCTAGGATATGAAGGCGACGACGACCCCAGACGCGGATTTCTTGAGCTTCTGTTCCCGTAAAAGGCGATCTCGCGCAGGTTAGTTCGATGTTCCAAGGTTCAAATATTATTTTTACTGGTTGACCTGGGGTTAATTCGTAACGCATTCCGCGAGGACCTTTTTTCTCTTTATTACGGCGCAGAATCAGGCAGATATTGTAGATATCCATCGGGTGCAGATCGAACTGAGTAGTAGGCAAAGACATAGCCGAACTTACCTGAAGAAATCCTCTAACCCAACTATCGGGCAGGTCTATTTTGACTTCTTTGAATGATTCTTCGTGTTTGGTTTCTACTTCAAAACCAGAAGGATCTATAGTAAATTGAGTGGTTTTGTAGCTGCGAACTTTTTGGAACTCGTTATATAAGGCTGCGGAGTAGTCGATGTTAGTCGTACCGCAAGCGAATTCGTTGATATTTTTAAATACTTCATAACTCGCGCCAAGTCTGCCGTAAGTTGATTCGTCTTGACTGAAACACTCGAAGAATACTTCGTCGGGATGGACGGTGATTACTGGATCGAGGACGTACCACATATCGTAGTCCTTCTTGTAGAGATAGTTATAGTATTTTCTTTGGGCTGCGTAATAGGATTGTCGGCGTTTGTAGCTATTTTGTTGTAGTTGGGTTAGTTCTTCCTGTAAGGGTTTGATCTTGTCGGCTACTTTTTGCTGTTGGGCTGCTATTAGTTGCCAGTTGAGGTCGTCTTGTTGCGATCGCCATTGTTTGTATGCCTCTCTATCTTTGGGTTTAAAGCGCAGGTCGGATACTACAACGTGATGTAACGCGCTGATGGCTTCGCGGAAATTGATGTTTTGTCTTAGTTCGCCAATGAAGTAGGTGGGTTGGCGTTGGATATCTGGGGCAAAGGACATCTGGGTACTATCCTTTGTTTGTTGGACGTTGGTGTTGTTGGTGTAGGTGTAGTTGAATTTCATGGTTTTTGGTTTTTGGTTGGTTGGGTGTTGAAGTGCGATCGCACGTTTAGCCTAAAACTATCTAACCTCCGTCACTTCCTTAATCCGAATGGGCATATCAATCCTTGGATACTGCTTCCTAATCCGCAGCATAATCTGAATTGCTGAAGCCTTATCTGCGATCGCCATTGTTGCCGACTGCCTAGTCAACACTTGGGCCACAATCCTGGCAGACTCTTTATTCTTCACCGCTTCTTCTTCTAAAAACTGAAAGATCCTTTTCTTGGCCACCCTACCCTTATTCACTCCAGATAACACCGTTACAAAGTAAGGAACTAATTTACTCAACCTCTCCTCATCATCCACCGCATAAGTTTCCAAATAATTAGTGACAAACATCTGCATATCTGCACTGGGATGTTCGCTAAATTTTAATAAATACTCTTGTCCGTATTCTTCTTTGAAGTTGCTGGTGACAATATCTCTACCGAAACGACGTACATTTTCTTTAGTACTGTCGCAGACGCTTATCATTATTTCTGGTGTCCAATCTTCGCTATTTAATTTATCGAATAAAGAACGGGCAAATTCTTGGGAATCTTCCCATTTTGCCTCTAACATCTTGACTGCTGCAATCATTTCGGTTTCTAAGGAGCGAATACTGTCTAATTTAAGTTCCATCATCTGCCATGCTGCTTGGCGAATAGCTTTAATTTCATGGTTAGCAAATTTTACTAGTCGATTGGTATTAAATCCCGACCATAGAGAATTACTATTTGCCTGTAAGATGATTCCCCCTAGTTCTTGTGCCACAGAGGATTTGGCACGAGTTAAAGCGATAATGGTTTCTGTCGGTACGAATGTCATCCAGTTGGAGATTTTGGTATGTAAGAGAGTTGCTATGTCTTTATGTACCCCTTCGTGTCGCTCGGGTTCGGTTAATAGATCGATCAAGTCGAGCGCCAATTCTCGACCGAATTCGGGATTATTCCGTGCCAAACGCTCGATTATCGGGCGAATAGTACTGCGAATATCGGTAATGGAGTTGACCGCCATTGCTACGATTAAAATGCGATCGCTTATTAATCTGGCATCGGGTAGCTGTCCGAAAATTCTAATTCCTACAGTCCTCACTGATTCGTGTGGGGAGGATAACAGGGATTCAATTAAGTCTGGAGATAATTCGGTGGCGGGAGTTTGATGGTTTAGGATGATTCGCGCCCCTAATACTTGTATTTCGGGTAAGGGATGCAGGAGTAAATCTAAAATTACGGGAAATCCCAACGTACGTAGTTGAGGGGTAAAGCTAAGTAGTAGGGTTTCACTAACTTCAAGTGCCATCTCGGTTTGAGTTACATCCATATTTAGCAATGCGCTAATAATACGGGCAATTAATACCTGGGCAGTTGATTCGTTAAGAATTGACGAACTCAGCAGTCTGCGGGCGAAAGCGCGAGTATCGGCTCGATCGCTGGTAACTAAGTTGGCAATAAAATCGCTGGAACTAAAGAAGTATTCTCGTTGGGCTTCAATCCATTGATAAGCGCATTCTCTAGCGGTATTGATGATACAGTTGGCGACAGCTAAAACTAATTCTCGATCTGGTAGTTGGGGATTGTATTTATTGCGGGCAAGATTAAAGGCAAATTCGGCAGTAATTTTGTAAGTTGTGCTTAAAAGTCGAACTAGTGTGGGAATATCTAAGCGAGCAGCGCAATATTCCTGATTGTCTGTTAATGCTTTAACTGCAAACTCTTGTACGGGTAGGCATTTGCTATGAAGCAATAGTCTGAGTAATGCTGATGGTTGTTCGTTCCACAATTGAGAAAAAGCTTCTTCTCTAACTTCGGGTATTGGGTTTCCTGGTTTATAGTCTCCCTGACAACGCCATGCAATTGGGTGGGATTGATAGCGGGGACTGTTTTCGTAGAGTAGATGATTGAGGATGATGCGACTGGCAAATTTATCCCAATAAATTTCATTGGTTTTATAGTTACGAGTTTGGCGGTCGTATTTGCGATAGGCTGAAAACTTGGTTCTTTCAGCGTCAGCATCGCTATATTGCAGTAAAGTTTCTGTGGCTAAATTGACGTAACTGGCTTCGTTTTCTTCGCCTAAAGTCTTGAGAGTGCGCCAGACTCTTCTTCTTAAGTATTCGCGGGTTTGTTCGCTGTAAGCTTTATTGGAATTGGGTTTTTTTAGTTCTTCGGTATGATAGCGATTTTTGGTGGCAACATAACGTCTTTGCCGTTTGCTATATTCCCATTTAGGATAATTTTTAAAATTACCCAAATGTATTTCAAAGCGATAAGCTAAAATACCAAACACTTCGCCATCGCCACGATATTCAGCCATCTTGAAAATATGGCGTAACTGTTTGAAATAGTTGGGTTGAAAAGGCGCGGTTTTAACTAGATCTAAAATTGCAGGGCGAACATATTGATTATTGATTTGATAGAGAGTATCGAATACTCGATAGCGTTTGTAGTCTTTATTATCTAAGTAAACCTGTAATGCCGCTTCAAATTCTTCTCTACTTCCACTTTCAGCCCAATTTCTTAAAAATAAAGGTAGTTGGGTGATTTTCTGCGATCGCATTTGGGATCTTTCTTGATCGTTAGATAATTGGTATAAAGCCTCCCAAGCAATACGCCGAATATGTTCTGGATGAGTAGTTGAGTCTGCTAGGGTTTGTAACGCTGGTATTGCCCTTCGAGCGCCACATCTACCTAAAGCCCAAGCAATACAATAGTCTCTTAAAGGTTCTCCCGTACCAATTAGTTGCAGCAGCAATGGTACGGAGTTTTCAATCTTCAACTCCCCCGCACGCCAAATTACTCTATCTAACGGCCACTTGTCTTCATTTCTCTTTGCCAAGCGATCGATAATTGCGAAATGTCGCGGATCTTGAGGAGTAATAACTAGATCTGAAATACTATTAGTATTAGATGCGATGCCTTCGGCTAGCTGAGTCCTTCGGACTTGCTTCGCAACCGCAATCACTGATTCTAAATTATCGACATCTCGGTAGCCCTTTTTCTTTTTATCTGCAATTAATTTATTAAATATCTTTTCTGCTTCAACTAAGGATACAGCTTTTACGGTTTTGCTTCCTTCTTTAAGGTTTTTACCCCGTCTTCCATAGCGGAAATTAACTAAATATTTGTCTTCGGCAATTTGACACAAATCTACCTCGTAAACCTTATCGGAATTACCAGCTTGATAATGTAAAGAAACCCTTTTAGCTAATTTCACGCCCTCGCCTCTCCTACTCGCTACAAATTCTTTCACGAGTATATAAGAATTTATTTACTTTTGCTTGATTTTTTAATCAATAATTATGATGGCTTCGACTTTAATTCCGTTGTGTGTTTATCTCAAACGTTGTTTTGGAGTAACCGTTCACTCCCCCCTTCCGAAAAAGCGATCGCTAAAATCTCTCACTCAAGAAGTAAAGTTGTATGGCGTACAAGATGATTATTCTGCTATACCTAAGCAAAATCTAACTGACAAAAATTGATGAGTAAGATTCTTTATGAGCAAATACCAGTTGTGGATTTAGCCGACTTTGTTGATTCAGAGTCGAGCAGAAAGCAAAAATTTGTCCAAACTCTAGGTCAGGCTTTTAATCACATCGGATTTGTGGCAGTCAAAAATCATGGGTTGTCTGATCAAATAACTCAACCTCTATATAAAGCTGTCAAAGATTTTTTTGCTCTCCCTGAAGCTACCAAACTAAACTATCAACTTGAAGGTATTGGCGGGCAGCGAGGCTACACCGCTAAAGGCAAAGAACATGCTAAAGGTAGAAAGGTTGGCGACTTAAAAGAGTTTTATCATGTGGGACAATCATTAGCTCAAGATGAGCTGAGGCGATTGGGATATCCAGCAAATATATTTCCCCAGGAAGTACCCGAGTTTGAACCGACAACTATTGCCGCCTATCGCATTTTAGAAACCGCAGGAATTCAAATCTTA
>JBCCDL010000144.1:0-9910 GCA_039030815.1 Cyanobacteria bacterium P01_A01_bin.83
GCAGTAATCTGGTTTCATTTGCAGTAATCTGGTTTCATTTGTAGTTAATGTGGTTTTGAAACCCCTCTTATTTGCAGCGAATGTGGTTTCAAAAATGCCTTGTTTGCGGTTTGAGGCGTTTATGTTTGCAGTTCGCTACAGTTAGGTATCGCTTCTGAATGTTTGGGAATGACCAGGGCTGACTATTTGGAAGAAATGGTTAGAAACGACTTCTTTCCACGTAATACACGGCTAGAGACGACATTTCCTCCATATATCATACGGGAAACTTCAGCGAATCATCCAAGTATTACACGGTACGAAGAAGAGATAGATAAGCTTCAAGTCCAGATACTGAATCTCCAAAAAGAAAATTCGGCTGCTAAGTCGAAGGCTGTCATCACTTTTTTTCAAGAAGTAATAGATATGGCAGCCATACGCGACCGCATTTTATTTGAATTGAAGTTAGGACGGCAAGCTTCAGGGTATAGAACAGCTAAAAAAGCACTTAATCGATTGATTGCCGAACTTCAGCGAATGGCTGAAACCCTTGATTAAATATGGTTTTGATTATTAAGCAATGTTTCGCCAACAGTGTCTTCGCTACTTTCCCCCCTAGATAAGTATTTTATAAACCAATTGTGTTCAACACTATTGCACAGCATTCGTTCAATACTACCGAATAGGGGTAACAATATTACGTATTATTTAGCTCCCGCTCGACAGTAATATTTATCTATATTAATATGGTCTTATTAACCTGATGTTTGGCAAAGCGGAGCGGGGTCAAAAACCACCTTTTGTTTGCCAAAATAGCTATAACCTTGACAATTCAATAGTTACAGCTTTTTGGGTAACTGGATTAATAGGAATTAATATCAATAAGATGGGCTGAAATGAGGTCATTTTTTAGGTTTGCCAAAACCCCTTTTAGAATCCTTGCTATATAAGGGTTTTAGAGGGCGGGCTTGAAACCTTACTAAACCCGTTCGCGCTCTTGAAACGATTTGTCTAAACTGCGGTACCCAGATACCGTTAGTTGGTATTTACAAAAGTTATAGTTTCTTATTTATTAATTATTAATGTTGAAAGATGTTGCTCCCTTCTGTATTTACACGTTTAAGTTCAGATTCAGTGAAGGCAAAAAAATAGCCGCAAATGTACAGAGATAAAGTCTAATTTTTAGAATAGACATTACTCGCTGTTTTTTCTTTAAAATTTGCAACCCGTAATTAAACTTAATTAAGTGTATTTAACTATAATTAATCAAATGTTATCCTAGTGAAGATAAAGCATAAAAAGTAGTCTGTATCGTTTTTTTGCCAGAGTAAATACGCAAAAAAAAACGTTAAAAATAAAAGTTTAAGCTTAAAAAGATACGTTGACACTACTTAAATTTTGCTCTAAGCTATTTTATAGCGACAAACTATCTAAGGTCTAATCGTCTATTTACGGCTAAAAGTACGTAAATATACGTAGATTCTTATATTGCCCGTAAGTATTGACACTGCGGGCAATTATAGTTTTAATATATTTATAAGACTTTAATGGGACTTTACGTAAGATAGATAATACTTTAGATAGTTTGTCGCAGAACATCTAACAGGTTGTCTAAGCTCGCGTCCCAAATCCGAGTGAAATCGTTTCTGATAGGAGACAGCCTATGCTTAATTTTGAAGTGCTCAGCTCCTCTCGTACAGGAGTTTCCTTACCTGTAGATTCATGTGAGCTTGCATTAGTACAACAATTTCAATACGGTGGAATTGCGATTGCAACGATTATATTACTGATTCTGTTAATTCGTTCACTTACTGCTTTTGTCAAAGCCTGTAAGTAGTCATTACTTTTAGGGTGCATCTTCCCCAGGGTCTGTGTTTTTATTTATTGCCAATTAGGGGTATTGCTGTTAAAGGAAATATTCATTTTCTGTGCATTACACCAAATAATAGGGGATAGAGGGTTTAATTCCACGTAGTGCAAATTTTTCAGCTGAGAAATCCGGGTTTTTGTGGTACATTTAGTTACTCAAGCTTCTTGTTTTGTTGCTTGCCACCGTTGCTAGTGCCCTATGCTGAACTTTTTTAATAACCTACCCTTTCCCATAAAGGTGTTTTTAGGGTTTTTCGCTGCTGGATTAATCTTTGCTGGATTCATAAGTTTAGGTGACTTAACTTCTCTTTTTGAAGCAAAGAATGATGATTTAGTTGTAGTTCAGTTATTGGTTCAAACAGAAGACAATCAACCTATACAAGATGCAAAGATACAATTTATCAGTAAAGGATCTCCTACTACTAAATACACTACAGCTAGTGGCTATACAGAAATTGAAATACCTGCTAGAGAAAGTGTTGAAATTAATATAACTAAAGATAATTATGAAACTTTAGTAGAAATAATTAACTTGCTAGTAGATAAGGATACAAATAAAAAATTTAAACTCAAGAATAAAAACTTATCAAGTCAGTTACCTGATTATCAGTACTATACTGCGCAAAACGAAGTTTTCCTTTTAAATTTGGCTTTCTTGAGTCCAGATTTGAACGTCCCAATTATTAAAAAGGCACTCAAATATATCGGTATAGATAAAATTCCACTTGTAGCCCAGAATGCTGTTTTCAGGAATATTGAAAAATTCAAAAGAGAGAGTGGTAATAAAAAAACAATACAAGAAAATATCGATAGTGGATTAGGTTTTGAAGTTAGTGGTGCTGAACAAAAAAAATCTACTTCTCTTTTGGTCAATCAAGAAACAGGAGTTAAGGAGTATAAACAAGATTACAAATTATCAGACACACCGGGGGAAGATGGTTTATGTAACTTTGGCTATGCACCTGTATTAGGCTCATTTCAAACTGCTAATGATAATAGCAAATATACAGCATTTATAAAGAAAAATAACCTCGTTAAGGTAATACAATATCCAAAACTATCGGACCTAGCTAAATACGGACAGAAAGATTATGAATACCTAGGTTGTATTAAGAGTTTGAAGGATTTTTGGATTCAAAAGGTTATTGAAAATAATCAAGATGTTCGTGGTTTTCTAGGTTTCTACTATCCCCTTATCTCTGACTTAGAGAGTTATAACCAAGGCTGTAAAGATTATTGGGAACTTGAAAGAATTTCTCCCTCACCTTATGTTAAATTTCTTGATGTTATAAATGACAATCAAGAACCTATCAGAATAGAGTCTATAACTTACCAGTATATTAGCAAAAATCCCTACCAACTTACTGTTGCAGATCAAAGGAATGTACTGTTTCAGTCAGGTTCTGATATTACGCAAGAATTCAATGTTTCTCTGCGACCAGCAAATCACTTTTTGATACCAATAGAATTTGGATTTAATACTGAACCTATCAAGGAAATTTATCAGTTTGAATCTGATATAGATAAAAGTACGATTCTCAATGTTGATAAAATTTATGTAACAAAAGCCCTGTCGAGGTCAGAATGGGAAAGAATAAGAAAAGCTACTGCCGAACAGACAAATAAAATAGGAATGACTTCAGTGAATCTTTCTGAAGAATTTATCAACAATGCTAGCTCTTTAGAAGAATTGTTTAATTTGATTCCTAGAAGATTTGCTGTAGGTTCAATTCTAAATGTTAAGTCAATAAGAATCAACGGTCAAAACATAAATATAAATCCTCCTAATGATGAGCCAACCGTCTATATATCTACATTTATACAAGCTGGAAGCTGCCCATATTTGGTGGTTTATGATCTTCAACAAAATGGCTGGTTAGAACTAGGCACAATTTTATATGCTAGAAACAATAAATCCTTACAGCAGGAGGAACTGCATAACTTAGGCAATAACATATCGAGAATTAGGATAGAAGAACGAGAATCAGAAATTACTTATATTGATGCGCTTTCAATTGTTTACACTGAGCCAAACATGGAAGAAGTACAGGAAGTAATTTATCCAATCGCTGAGTTACAAAAGGTAGATGAAGACTATTTTCTTTTGCACAAAGGAGAGGCTTTAGAGATTGACTTGGAAAGATTTGTTCCTACTAATGCTTCCAATGTAAAACTCAAAATTAATGGTTATTACAAGGTTTTGCAAGGAGAGTTATCCTAACCCTCTTTAGTCATTTCTGGAAAGCTAATCGCTGTAAGGCTTTCAGAAAATGAGTTTCATATTTTCAATTGCTTTTGTAAGTGCAAGTGTAACTATTACAGTTGTTGTTAAAGGTTCCATATAAATAATGCATAAATATACGGTTATATTTTAACAATTCAGTTAATTAACTACATCCCTTATACTCAAAATAACTAAAATAAACGTATCTTGATTATCTGAACTTGTCGTATTAGCCATAACCTATAAAGTTTCAACATTTATTTAGATAAATTTAATGCTTTTAACTTCCTTTTTTGAGTTGTTCGTAGGAAGTTTAAATATTAAACCAGTACTGGGCAAGATGGTTGTACAGAACTGGTTACTCAAATGCTTATCTACTACTCATTCCCACAACCGTAAGGATTCATTTACTACTTTTTTCTTAATAAAGAGCTAAAAGATTAACAATGATTTTTGACTGTTTAGGCGATGGGTTTAAGATTATATTTTTCAAATAAATCATTCAAGGCTTCAGACAATAAATCCTGCACAGTCTTATCTTCATTTAATGCTAATTGTTTTAGCTGCTTGGATACTGCTGGGTCAAAGTGACCAGCGATGGCTTTTTTACCTTTTCTGCTAGGTGGTAAATCTGACTTAGATATTTCCTTGTTCTGTAACTGTTCTTGTGGTAAATGAGTAGTATCTTTCTTCCCAGAAGCTTTGTTGAGTGCAGTTGATAGTTTCTTTCTTACAGGCATAAATATAGTTGTTAACGTGTATACAAGTTTATATATTTACATTATTACATTTAAAGTTGTTTGCAAATCCACTTGTAAAGTTGTTGAATTTCTGATGCAGCTTTACCAGTAGGCTCATATTCTTGAGCGGTTTGTCCAGCAGTAAGAGCATGAATAAATGCTGCTCGATTTCCCAAACTAACTGGAGCAACATCCAATCCATACTCTGCGATCGCTTCAACAGCTTCGTCAGCTAAAGACCCTCGAGGGGGAACTGCATTCAAAATTACTGTTGCTGTTTTTTTAGCAATGTTAACTAAATCAATAGTGTCACCAATAGCACGTAAGTCTAAAATAGCAGGACGACAGGGAATTAATATCAAATCAGCTGCACGGATAGCAGCTAAAGCAGCTGTTTCAGAATGAGGAGCTGTGTCAATAATGGTTAGGTCTGCTCCTTCTTTTAAAGCAGTTTCTAAAATTTTTGGTAAGCGAGCAGCTTGCGCTGAAACAACAACTGGTGTCTCTGATTCGCGACTATCTCCCCAACCCGTAGCAGAAGCTTGGGGGTCGAGGTCAATAACTGCAACTTCCTTCTTTTTGATTTGAGCAGCAACAGCCAGATGTAGAGCCAGGGTGGTTTTCCCTGCACCTCCTTTTCTGGATACTATAGCAATTGTCTTCATGTTTAATACTAAACAAGTTAACGTGTATACATATTAACTTGCTTAATATTAAATATGAAGACACGTTAACTTGTGAAAATGAGAATTTACAGAAATTTTCCTTTATCTTCATGACAACTGCCCTAACTGCGGTAGTCAATTAATTGATGATAATGAAGATTACGACGAAGATGAACAAGACTATGTACCAGTAGCTTGCAATGCTCTTGTACAGCATTGGATGCTGAAATGTTTATCTAGTAACCACACAAGAGCAAACTAGATAAATATTTCTTACTTTTTTTTCTTAATATTTAAACCATTAATCCCATTTACCCCCTATGTATGGTTTATTATTGATTAATTTCTCTTTGTTTTGTGCCAATCTTCTAAAGCACCAATTACAAAACTTGCTGCTGGATGGCTGAGAAATTGCTCAAAAGCTTTAACACTACCTATCTGTAATGCACTGAGTATTCTTGCTGTTAAAGTGGGGTTGCTATCTATACGCTGTATCGCTTCCGTAGCCAATGCCATTTTACCCATAGTTGTGTCCGTGGGGTAGGACTTCTCTAACTGTTCAAGTAATGCTTGAATTTCGGCAGCTGCTTCTGTAAGGTTTTGTTTTTGTGAAGGTGAAACTACATTGGTGTCCATAGTTTGGTTATTATCGTCTCCCTGTGCAGCTTGCATTCCACCGTGCATTGTTCCACCGCTCATGTTTTGAGAAATTCCACCTGGTTGGTTATTCATGCTACTTACCTTCTCTACTGAAGTGTTTGAATAAAAACTAGGACGTTCTAAAGCCGTATTTACAAAATTTTCTAATCTATAAATTTGTTTATCTTTTTCTGCCATTAAAGCTTGGACTTCTTGCTGTGCCAAAGCTTTAATCTGATTATAACTTTCAAAATATTCTGCACTTAATTGGGACTTATCCGCGTCTTGTGCTGTTTTAGCACGAAGTAAAAACTTGTCTTTACCCCGTCTTTCCATAGCCACAATTTCTAGTTCAGCATCTGGATTTTTCTCTGCTAGTTCTTTGAATGAAATAGCGATTGCACGAGGGTCAACACCTTGATTGTGGTACAGGTCGAGTGTATCAACTATTGGTTTAATAAAATCGCCAAATTCTCCATCTGCAAATACTTCTTCCCTGTTATCCGGTTTGCGCCAGGGGTCGGGGTTTTCTTTATTGGGAAGGCGCATATATATATATTCACACCTTACCCCATGAAATTTGGTTTCATTGGTAATGCCCCAATCTTCTATATATGCCCCAGTGAGCGTAGCACCTGTAAAGTCGGTTGCATCTAATTGAGTTTGGACTAATTTTGCTCTAGATAAGTCTGCATCTTGTAAACAAGCTTCGCTTAAGTCTGTACTTATAAAACTTGTATCTGTTAAAAAAGTTCCTTTTAAATTAATTCCCCGTAAATCCAGACGGTCAAAATTTTTATCTTGTCCTTGTCCTGTGGTGAGTAATTGCCGTATATAAGGATATTTCAGATAAGAAGTTCCAGGACGAACTCGATCTAGTAATTTAGTTTTGTGAAAACAAGTGCGAGTAAGTGTAGCCTTTCGCAAATCTGTACTTTTGAGTCGAGCAGAAGTAAAATTAGCATCTGTTAGATCCGCGCTACGAAAGCTCGTTCCACCAATAGCAGCAAAAGCAACTGCGGCATCCCGTATTAAAGCATATTTTTTATTTCCTTTCATCGCTTGCCAAGCTATGTAAGAGCTTATAACGCCTACGGCTACGGCTCCGGCTACGGCTCCGGCTACGGCTAGGACGAAGGCTCCGGTTCCGGCTAGGACGAAGGCTACGGCGAAGGCTCCGGCGAAGGCTCCGGCTACGGCGAAGGCTCCGGCTCCAGCTACAGCTACAGCTCCAGCTCCGGCTACGGCTCCGGCTACGGCGAAGGCTACGGCTACGGCGAAGGCTCCGGCTCCGGCTACGGCGAAGGCTCCGTCTACGGCTCCGGCTAGGACGAAGGCTCCGGCTACGGCGAAGGCTCCGGCTACGGCGAAGGCTCCGGCGAAGACGAAATTCACCCCTATTCCTTGGCGAATAATAATGATATATACAATAATCGTTACAATCAGTCCTACCCAGCCTGAAACTCGGTTCTCAATAGTCTGAGAAGAATCAAATATGTACGCTATTAAAACCCCATTAAATAGGAATAAAAAACCTGATATTCCCGACAGTACCCAGGAAAGCACAACTAAAAAAATCGCCTCACGCAGGGGCAAACCGGCTTGAGCACCAGTAAAGTTCACCCCCTGCAGATTAGCACCAGTAAAATTTGCACCTCTGAGGTCTGTATTACTGAAATTAGCACCAGCTAAGTTTTGACCTTTAAAAGAACGACCTCGGAGTTTTTGACCGGAGAAGTCTTTAGGCATAAATAGGTAAAATAAAAGTCTATACTGATATTTTGATACAGATTAGACATTTACTGTTCCGGATTTACCCTGCGGTTGTTAAACGTTCGCCGGACACTCACCCATCCAACGCCAGTTCAACAATATGGCGTAGCAACGAGCCGCACCACTTCATGCCAGCTACTCTAGCATTAGGCGGAGTACTACCTTACTAGTATGTAGTGATTGTAATGTGCGGCATTACTCCCGTCTTGGCTATTTTAAGGTTCGTCCTGATTGATAAGTTTATTTTATCATTAGAGTGTAGAATTGCTGTTAAGGGGTTATTAGGGCATAAGTAAATTTAATATGTTGTAGTGTTTAACGAAGGAATGGGGGTTGTGGGGATATTGAGTGTTAGTATTTGGATTCGTAAAGCGTACAACTAAAAGCCAATAACAGAACTAGCCTTCTTCCTTTCCTCATCAGTCACTTCTAGATACTTCTGTAACACTCCCAAATCATTGTGACCGCTAATTTCCTGTATATGCCTCAGAGGTATATTAGCATTACACATTTGAGTGAGAGCAGACCTCCGGAAGCTATGTGTGGAGACACCTTCAACCCCAATCCGCTTACAAGCTGCCCGTAAAATCTTATCAGCAGTATATCTTGTCAAACACTCAGACACCCCGCGTTTACCAGGAAACAAAGCATTGTGTGGATTTTTCCTGGGAGTATACTCAGCTAAAATCTTTGCTAAACCAGGCTGAATATTTACTATACGAGTTCTCAGCCTACCTTTAGTAGTAGCTTTACGAAATGTGATAGTCTGACACTTGATATCAGTAGTCTTTAACGCAAGGGCTTCAGAGATGCGACATCCAGAAAACAAGCAGATACCAAACAAAGCCTTATCTCGGGCATTTACAAAACCCCTCTCAAAAAGTGATTTTAGTTCTTCAGAATTTAGCACTTTTGCTTGTCCGTTGCCATTCACCTTCATGAAATAAGTACCCTTTTAGTATATTATTCCACGATAGACCCATATCGTGTATAAACCGCTTCAAAGCCCTGTAAAAACGTGCAATCTTATTTTACCAGCAGAGCGTATTTAATTTACTTATTTGTGTTTAGGACGACAGAATAAGTCTTTGAGGGATTTTTGATAACCGTTGTTTATTTCGTCTTGTTGGCAACACTTCTCACACTGTTGACATGCAGGGCTATTAACGCAGGCGAGCAGTTGCATCTATACGCTCGTCTATACATTGTCTACCGTTGTCGGTCGGGATAAGATATCCCCGTTGACTGGTTGCGGCATTCCTTATTGGTTTACATCGCCTTCCCGGAGTTAATATTCTTCATTTTTTTTTCTGAGAGCCACTTGCTTAATGCGTCCCAGTTCAACGATGCCCATACGCGCATGACTTCGGGATTCCAAGAAAAACCAGGTTCTCTCCAACCTACTGGAGCTACACCAGTGGAATCGCAGAACTCACCAAGTATATCTATTCCTTCCCACATAAGGCAGATATCTCTATTTAAAACCGTCTCAACCAATTGGTCAGAACAATCTTCTATGCCTAGCAATTTTTTGAGATAATACTTTATTTCAAAACGCGATAAAGGCATTTGTTGTTGAATAGCAAAAATTGGTTCGCTGTTTTTCATGGTTATTCTTCGTTTACTGGCTGGTTTATATTCTATAAAGACTGTCATGCAATCTACCAGCTTACTCGGGGGAAAAGTGGAGAAGCGCCCTCTCCGGAGATGTCACGTGGCTGAAACTACCGATTACTTTTACGCCTTTTTCTCAATTCCTCTATCAGAAGGCTCCTACCACAACGCTGTTGGTTTCAGATAGTATATAGATAAAACTAAAGTATTTTAATAAATATGGCTAAAACCTCGATAATGAATGCTTTTATTAAACAATTAGAATCTCTTTCTTTACGGGAATTACTAAAGATTAAACAAAAAGTTGATGAATTGATTCAAAAGAAAATGTTTTCTCCTTATAGAACTACTATCAATAGTCAACAATACCCAAGTAACTTTCAAGGTCAATTCACTGAAACATATTA
>JBCCDL010000145.1:0-9871 GCA_039030815.1 Cyanobacteria bacterium P01_A01_bin.83
AATAATTGACTTTAGTTTGGTTCTTTTTAGATGAGCTTGTTGTAAGTCAACCCCGCATAAATTAGCTCCTACAAGAACAGTGTTGGTTAAATTGGCATTAGCCAAATTACTGTGGCGCAAAATAGCATGGTTCAGTTTAGCATTAGTTAAATTAGCTTCTTCAAAGTTAACTCCCTGAAGATTAGCATTAGTTAAATCGACTCCACTAAGATTTTTTTTCACCGCCCCACAATTTACGATTTCCCATACGGAATACCATTTAGGATCGATCATGGTTTTAGAACTAAACTTTGCTGTTTTCAAATGAGCAAATTTTAAGTCTGCGCCTTTAAAATAGGTTCCACAACACAAAGCTCCTGCTAAATAAGTTGAGGTGAGATTAGCATGGCTGAAATAGGAATTTCTTAAGTCAGCATTGTTCAAATTAGCTCCAGTTAAGTCTGCTTTATAGAGATAGGCGTTATTTAAATTAGCACTATTAAAGTTAACATTAATTAATTTAGCATTGCTTAAATCAGCATTGCTTAAATCAGCACGGAACAAATTAGAATTGCTTAAATCAATCTCCGAAAATTCTTTGTCTTCAACCTTATGATTAACAATTTTATAAACTGTAAGATATTTAATTGATATTTGAGTTTGACGATTCAGAATTGCTTTAGTAAAGATTGCAAAGTCTAAATTTGCATCTTTTAAGTTGGCATTATTTAGATTTGCTCCTAACAAATTAGATTTACTAAGATCTGCTTGAACTAGCTGTGACTTGCTTAAGTCTGCTCGGCTTAGATTGGCTTGTTCAAGGTTGGCTCGGCTTAGATTGATACCACTAAGATTAAGCTGGCTTAGATTAGCTTGGGAAAGATCAGGAATTATTCTTCTATTTTGGTTATACCAGTTATTCCAGGTTTCAACGCCTTGCCTAACTAATGCTAAATGTTCTAGATTTGCCATCTTTAAGATTTTTTTACTTCACTAGTATTCTAGATCTAAAATATTGCCAAGCTAATTTCTAGATTAAACGATAATATAGGTTTAAAATGTTAAGTGTATTTAGTAGTATGACACCTCAAAAGGTGCCACAATAACCTTAAATATTTTTTTATTTAATGAGGATTTGTGCGCTTAATTTAATCCATATTCAACTGAAGTATTATCAAATTTTTAAATAATAGATACAAAATCTTCGTATAAAGAATTGGCTAGGAATTAAAAAAGCTTTATGATTGAGAAAATAAAAAACCAAAATATTAGAATTGATGTTGAAACATGCCTAATTTAAAAACTATCATAACTTGGCGGTATTGCTAATAAATTAGGTAGTAGCTATTCAATGAAATCTACCTCTCTTCTGTCACTCTAGGCAGAGGAGTAGTACAGGGCAATCGCATCAAAATATTAAATCAAAATATGCCAGAATTAGACAAAATATGAAGCAGAAAATTATTATTTAAACCAGCTTGATAACGTTTCATCTTCAGACTGCCCTTGGAATCATCTTGGCGAAGCAAATTGAGAGCCAGTCTCTTTAGGATAGTCATATTTCGCGGGGCATTATCTTTGCGAATCCGAGAATCATCTTCAGCAAAAATCACGTCCAGACACCAGTGTAATTGGTTTTCTATTCCCCAATGACTGCGAATTGAATTAGCAAAGTGGGCAAAATCAGTAGGGAGAGAACTGAGAAAAAACCTTGTGCTATGGGTAGTCTTATTCCAAAGCTGGCGACTACTTTGTTCCACAATAGACCTCTTGCAAAAGTCTGATATAAAATGCGATCGTGAGCTAGTACTAACGGAAAAATATGGGCTACGAAACAGTCAAAAACCTGAAAGCAGAAGAATTCAAACGCTTGTGTGGAGTGAATCTAGAGACTTTCGAGCACATGGTTAAATTAGTGAAAAATCATGAGGAGTTAAAGAAGAAAACAGGGAGACCATCCAAATTAAGTCTAGAAAATCAAGTTTTAATGACCCTAGAATATTTGCGAGAGTATAGAACTTACTTTCTGAGGGCGTAATTCTGGGGTCTCCCCAGAATGTTGACCGCCCGAATCATATTGGACAATCTTGGGGGCTAAATGAATCGACAGCATATCGCATAATTACCAAAATTGAGAACATTTTAATCAACTCCTCAACATTTAGATTGCCAGGGAAAAAACAACTATTAAAATCTAGTACTGAAATCAGTGTTGTTGTTGTTGATGTAACTGAAAATCCAATCGAACGTCCTAAAAAAAACAGAAAAAGTATACGCTGCTTCGCAGCAGAGTTTGCTCCGCAAACCTGAACGCGAATGCGTTCGTGTGGAAAAAAGAAAAAGCATACTTTAAAATCTCAAATAGTAATTAACCAAGAAAATAAACAAATAATCTGTAGTGCTCACAGCAAGGGAAAAGAACACGATTTTAGTTTATTCAAAAAAAGTAAAACTTGTCTGATAGAAAATATTATGTGCTTGGGAGATAAAGGATATCAAGGGGTCAAAAAAATCCATAAATTAAGTCAAACTCCTCATAAAAAACCTAGAAATAAAGAACTATCCCAAAAACAGAAAAAAGAAAATCGAGATTTAGCTTCTATCAGAATTGTTATCGAACATGTGTACCGTTGTCTTAAAATTTTTAGAATTCTCTCAGAAAGATATCGAAATCGCAGAAAAAGATTTTCTTTACGCTTTAATTTGATTGCTGCTATTTATAACTACGAACTTTATTTGAATTCAAATTAGTTCGCGACCGTGATTTTTGCAAGAGGTCTAATCTCCTTTAAAGATTGAAATAGTTGTTTCCAATAAGGCTTCCAACTTCCCTTGGATGTTCCTTTGACGACTTTCCACGCTACAGGAATTGCACATCGGCGATCAAGTACATTGATCGAAAGCACCGTGAAATTTTGACCGATGTTAGTGGCATCGATCGCCATTGGTAATTCTTGATTAGTCTGAGGTAACAAATCTATCACCCATCTCAAAAGAGAACTAAAACAACTTTCTACTTCGATTGATGCTCTTTTATTTCCAGGTCTAGTTTTTGCTGCTCCTGATTTATACCACTCTTTTAGTCTTTGCCTGACTGTATTTTCTGGTTCTGAGTTGGTCTTAGCAATTAAGCTTGAGACTTTACTCAAGCTCGATGATTGCGTCATTACCATGCCAAAACTCCAGGTTGCTAAACCGTTCACTTGCGGTAGGCTCAAATTAGAAAATCTACAACTGATAAGTTTTTTCTACTCAAAAAGATGTTGATTTAATTTCATCTCTCTAAAGTTATTTTGAGTTTTGACTTTACCCATATACTCATTTTGAGTCCTTACTCACACCTTTGTAAAAAACCTACCCTTGTGAGGTCACCCACTCTCGCCTTTGTGGAGCTTCGACCCTGAGACTTTGATCGGTGTCCTCAAGCTTGGTAGATTCTAGTGCCAGAGATAAGTTTTGAATTGAAAGATTGTTTTTCACTGTTAGCACAGCAGGGTATTAAAAAACTTATTGGAAAATAACTACCTTAGCAAACATTGGAATAATTAATATTACAACACCCTTAAAATACTCGGAATACTATCAATTGAATCTAGACTTTTAATTTCATCTAATGCCTGGCGGAAGTTGCCTTCGGAGACATCATGTGTCACCACGACAATTTCGGCTAAGTTATCCCTAAATCCGATTTGCACTACTGATTCGAGGCTGACATGATGATTACCAAAGCTAGTACCCAAATGACCGATCACCCCTAAGACATCTTGACAGAGGAAACGCGCATAAAAACGACTCTGGATCTCTGTGATGGAAGTAAGCTGCTTGAAATGTTCATGAGAACAACCTAGCAAAGGATCAAGCCGATCTGAACTATTGCTAGTTTTGATCAGTCCGACAATATTGGCAATGTCTGATACGACAGCGCTAGCGGTTGCTCCTTTGCCAGCACCAGGTCCAAAAAGCATAACCTGACCCAATGGCTCTCCTTCGACCAAGATAGCATTATAAACATCGTTAACGTTGGCTAAAGGATGAGTTTTAGCTACTAAGGTGGGATGAACTCTGACCTGAAGTGAATCATGATCGGGGTCGCTTTTGGCGATCGCTAATAATTTAATTACATAATCCAATTCATCGGCATAGCGGATATCAGTAGCAGTTACCTGACGAATACCTTCGCAAAGAATATCTTCGCGCTCAATTCTACCATCAAAAGCGATCGCCGCTAAAATAGCAATCTTATCGGCTGCATCATAACCATCCACGTCGGCAGTAGGGTCGGCTTCGGCATAACCTAATTTCTGGGCTTCAGTTAACACCGCCTCAAAATCAGCCCCTTCCTGAGTCATTTGGGTCAAAATGTAGTTGGTAGTGCCGTTAACAATGCCAATTATAGTTTGGATACGGTTAACTCCTAAAGATTGCTTGAGAGGCTTAATTACAGGAATCCCCCCGCCGACAGCAGCCTCTAAAAGAACATACACTCCTGCTTGATTAGCTGCGCCAAAAATCTCTGCGCCATGACGAGCAATTACGGCTTTGTTAGCAGTGACAATATGCTTGCCATTAGCTATTGCCTTGAGGATTAGGGAGCGAGAGGGTTCTAGTCCACCTAATAATTCGACAACAATCTTAATTTCAGGATCGTTAACAATTGATTCTAAATCCGTTGTTAAGACCCCTGGGGATAATTCAGGAGAGCGGGGTTTATCAAGGGAGCGTACCCCTACCTTTGCTATTTCTATTTCTTGTAACAGACTATTACGCCCCTCAGGGTCTAAGATAATTTCTGCTGTCCCTGTGCCAACTGTGCCGTATCCTAATAAACCGATCTTAAAAGCCACAACTTTTATCCTGAGTGTAACCTCATGAAGTAAATTTGAATAGTTATTGATAACGTGCCAGCTTTACTCTACCTTATCTAGATTAAGTGTAAGATGCTACACTGGCTAATTTTCTCATAAAGATGTTGAAAATAATTCGTTACTTTTGACGCCTTAAGATGTATCTATCCTTGATCAGGCAAAATAGGATTTGTCTGTTCTAACATTGCCACTACTAATGAGCTGGCGACAATTGGGGCGGTTACAGCACGAAGAATACGCTTACCCAAAGAAACTGGCTTCATACCACTCTCCTTTGCCTGAGCAATTTCTGATTCTGTCCATCCGCCTTCACACCCAGTAGCAATAATAACTTCTGATTGAGTCTGGTGAGAAATGCTATTCCACATTGCTGGTTGTCCTCGCGCCACGCAAATGTATTTATCCTGGTACTGTTGCGTGGTGCTAATTGCTGCTTTGAATTTAACTGGGTCGAAAATATGAGGAACAATTTGTCTTTCAGACTGTTCTGCGGCTTCAGTGGCAATCTTGCGCCAGCGTTGAACCTTACTGGAGCTTGGTTTGAGGATAGTGCGATCGCTGATTACAGGTCTAAAATTGCTAACTCCTAATTCAGTACAGCAGCGGATAATCTGTTCATAGCCGTTTCCTTTGGGTAAAGCAGTAATTAGAGTTAAATATACAGGTAATTCTGTCTCGATTTTGATAGACTCGATAATTCTTGCCGACTGCTCCTTAATTTCTGCTAGCCAGGCTTTTCCCTTGCCATCCATAGCGATAAAGCGATCGCCATTATCCAATCGCAGTACTCTTAATAGATAGTGTAATTGTTGAGGATCTAAGGTTATTTGATCTTGAGATATTTGTGTTGGCGTAACTACTAAGCGGTAAGTCAAGATGAGGAATGAGGAATGAGGAACGAGGAATGAGGAATAAGGAATGAGGAATGAGGAACGAGGAACGAGGAATGAGGAATGAGGAACGAGGAACGAGGAACGAGGAACGAGGAACGAGGAACGAGGAACGAGGAATGAGGAATTAAGTTCCATGTAAAGATGAGAGCAAACTCATACTTATCATGAATGTCTTAACATCAAGACCTATCTTAAGTAGGTAGGTATCAATAAATATAAGACCGAAATTAAAGGTAACTGTCTTGTCTCCTGCTGACGACTAACGATTAACAACCCGAACCATTTTTTAGCTAATTTATTTAACCCACCTACTATTTCTACAGAGACTAGTATACATAACCTTCAACTACAATCATCTTTAGCTATAATACCCATCAAATTGAGTCAGAGATTACATGAGTTATGACTACCAGTATCCCCACTAAATCGCGACCATTTTCCCTTTCCCTATCTCAAAGTCTGACTCTGATTGGCTTGATTGTCACACTGACATTTATGGTGATCGCCCTTTTAGCTCCTACTTTACAAGATATAGGCTGGTTACAAGACCCGACAGCATCTTTAGTTAACCCAATTCATGAACCACCAGGAAAGGATCATTGGTTTGGCACAACTCGCCAAGGATATGATGTTTTTGCTCGGACTCTATTTGGCACTCAGGCTGCTTTGAAAGTAGTGGTGCTAGCAACTACTATTAGTCTTGTTCTTGGTGTCCCATTGGGGTTAGTTAGCGGTTATTTGGGAGGCAAAATTGATCGCATCCTGATCTTTTTTATGGATACTATCTATACTCTACCTGGTTTATTATTATCCGTAACTTTGGCATTTGTAGTGGGAAAAGGAGTCTTTAACGCTGCTTTGGCATTGAGTATTGCCTATGTTCCCCAGTACTATCGCATAGTTCGCAACCACACCACTAGCGTCAAAACTGAATTATTTATCGAAGCGGCACAGGCAATGGGAGCATCAACCAGTAGAATTTTGTCACGCTATTTATTTTTTAATGTGATTCAGAGTGTTCCCGTTTTGTTTACCCTCAATGCAGCAGATGCAATTTTGATTTTGGGTGGTTTAGGTTTTCTCGGGTTAGGATTACCTCCAGAGGTACCTGAATGGGGACACGATCTGCGACTAGCACTTGATGCTTTACCTACAGGTATTTGGTGGTCAGCCACTTTTCCAGGGTTAGCCATGACCACTCTGGTTACAGGCTTATCTTTAGTGGGAGAAGGTTTGGGAGAAATGTTAAATCCTCACAATGGTAGAAAATAATACCTAATTAACCCTTGATGAACATTGTTCTGGGTCAGATTGAGCGTAGTTAAATAGTGAGCCAAACCAGTTAGAAGCTATAGCCGCTGCCTCTGGGCTATCAATTACAGAATTGACAAAATCCTGCCATTGAGGATCTTGACTACGAATAATCATGCCATAGCGATCGCAAGTTAGGGGAACATCTGGAATTAAAGGATACTCGGTTGCCGACAGTCCTAACTGTTGCGCTTTCGCTCTTAGCAGAATACCATCACTAATCATGGCATCGATTTTTCCCCGTTCGACTGCCTCTATCCCTCTATCCCTGGCAGTTACGCCTCGATATCGTTTAATAGTTGCCGAAGGATAACGTTGGATAACAAACTCTTCGGTACTAGTATTGGCAATAATTCCTACACGCCTATTTTCCAGATTATTATCCAGATCAAGCTGATGATTTTGCCGCACCAAAAATTGAGTTCCTGTAACAAAAAAGCCACTCGAAAAATCAATATCGGGGGAAACATCTTCTCGAATAGTATTCGGACCACATTCTAAATCGATTATTTTCTGAGACACTAACCTGAAACGATTGCCTGGGCTTGATTTTAGTAATTTGACGCTAAGTGAGTTCCTGCTTAGCTTTTTGATTAGCTGAGTTTCTAATAAGGCGAAAAAATCTAGGCAGTATCCTTGAAGATTGTTATTAGCATCTAAATAACCAAAGGGTGCTGCATCCTCTCTAATAGCAACACTTAAGACTCCCGTACGCTGAATTTTAGCTAAGGTGCTTTCTGCTTGAGCCGTGGTTGCCAAACCAAGACTTAAGCAACCACTAGCGACCAAAGATACAAGTCGACCAATCATCAAACATTGAACATTAAACATTGAACATTAAACTCGCGAACATTTAAGTTTGAATGTCTCCAGAAGAGGCATTCAAACCAGTACAACAAATAAATGATAAATGTTAAATGAAATGATCGTTACTATTCTAGTCAGAAGTTTTATTTTAAGCATCCCGATAAATTAAGGATAAAAACTTAGCTTAGGCAAACCAACTGCCTCATCCCAACCCATCATTAAGTTAAGACACTGTACAGCCTGACCTGCTTGACCTTTAATTAGATTATCGATCGCTGATAAAACAATTACCCTACCTGTGCGAGGATCTACTTGAATTCCAATGTAAGCTAAATTAGTGCCGCAAGCCCATTTTGTCTGAGGATATATACCACTAGATAATATCTTTATAAAGGTCGAGGAACGATAAAAAGCATTGTAGATTGTGATTAAGTCCTCCCTGACTAAGCCAGGATCGCGCAAAGTAGCGTATACCGTAGACAAAATTCCCCTCACCATGGGAATTAAATGGGGTGTAAACTGCACCTTTACATCTTGACGAGCCAAAGTACTGCAAATTTGCTCAATTTCTGGCGTATGACGATGGCTGGCTACTCCATAGGCTCCTAGAGAGTTATCTGCTTCTGCTAACAACATATTGGTTTTTGCTTGTCGACCACCTCCTGAAGTACCTGATTTGGCATCGATAATTGCCGTAGCAGGATCGACTAATCCTTGCTTAAGCAAAGGAGCCAATGCTAGTAAACTTGCAGTGGGGTAGCAACCAGGACAGCCAATTAACTGAGAGTGTTTGATCTGTTCTCGATGAAGCTCAGGTAAACCATAAACAGCAGATTTTGTAGTTTCGTGATCATGACGTTCTTTTTTGTACCAGTCGGTATAGGTATCTAAATTAGCAAAACGATAGTCAGCGGAGAGATCAAGAACTTTACAGCCTTTTTTAATCAGAGTTGGTGCAATGTCGCAGGCTAAACCATTTGGCAAACCTAAAAATACTGCCTCGCAGCGATCAGCAACCACATCCAAATCAATTTTTTCTACATTTAAATCAACACAATGGTCTAAATGAGGGTAAATAGAACCATATTGCTTCCCTGCGCTACTTTCTCCACCTAAATAGGCAATGTTTACTTTTGGATGCTCTAGTAGAAGTCTAACCAACTGGACTCCTCCATATCCAGATGCTCCGATAATTCCAATCGGTTTTTTAGACATATCGTTCATGATCTTGTGCCTCTGATTAATCTTTACTTAAATACTGCTCACGAAGATCTATAGTTTAAACACAATCGCAATCGGTTAAGCAAAATTTTGCCCATAGTACATAATTTAATGATTAGAAGTATGATACTGATTATCTTTGGTGGGCAACAATGGTAGATTCTTATGTTAGGAATAAAGTTAATTTTCTTTGCCCACCCTACACTTGATTACTAATTATTAGAGACTGTTTGTAAAATCAAGATAAATTGGGTTTGCAGTAGAGCATGCTTGGTGCGCGTGCGACCCGCCACGTCCGACACGAGCAACATGCGGCGAACCGAAGCGCCTTTGTGGGGAGACCCCAGATGACGCGGACTCGTAAGACGACGGGTCGGTCGCATCCGCTTTTTCAAGAATTTACTTGAAGAACGAAATGGTGCAAAATTATCTCCTTGTCCCCTAGTCTACTCTGTCATTCCTCACTTTTATCTTTTGTTTACAAACAGTTTCTTATGCCCCGTTTAAATATTCATAGCCTGTCAATGCAAATTAGTCGTATGTTTGAGCAGGGACAGTCTTTTTTCTGTGAAATTAAGGTGCAAGACTGGCTCAGGGAGAGGAATGAAAACCCTGATGATTACGAAATTTCCTTTGTCGAAAAACCAGCCCCACCAGAATCAGGATTGATTGTAATGCGTGAGATTAAGTTAAGCCGCAAAGATGGTAAGCCAGTAGAAGACTGGATTCTAGAAGACATCAACAGCTATACTTAACAGCAAATAGCAATACAAGTTTACGTTAGGACACTGATTA
>JBCCDL010000146.1:0-9863 GCA_039030815.1 Cyanobacteria bacterium P01_A01_bin.83
GAAACAGAAATTGGGCTATTGGATAATGCTCATGATTTAGCGGTTAAACTTGCTGCTCAAGGTGCAGATTTATTATTAGACACTCTATTTAAATTGTCACAAAATGCTATTACTCCTACTCCTCAAGATGAGAGTCAGGCTACCTATGCGCGGTTGATTGATAAATCAGATTTTGCTTTGGACTGGTCAAAAAGTGCGATCGCAATTCATAATCAGGTTAGAGGTTTTTTCCCCAACTGTTTTGCAATGTTAGATGGCAAAAAACTTAAAATCAGTAGCACAATTCCCATTACTCAAGATACTATTGATGATTTACCAGCAGAATATAGCAGCATTAAGCAGCAATATGCATCCATTAGCTCTCTGACAGGTAAACCAGGAGAAATAGTTACAATCCTCAAAAATCAAGGTGCAGTGGTACATGCGGGTTCGGGATTATTACTACTCAAACAAGTGCAATTAGCAGGAAAACGCCCTCAGTCAGGTTGGGACTTTGTCAATGGAATGAGAATTGAAGTTGGGACTCTAATTAACAATGGCTAATATTCCTTGGTGGCGTTGGTGAATCGATGTATGATTTTTCAATCTCGCTATTTTTGATTAGTTTTAAAAAGCTAAGAGCGCACAAAGCGAAGCTTTGAAAGCGGCGCTAGCCGCGCCTTCGCTGCTTTGCAGCGTGCAGCTAAAGGCTAAAAGCTACGAAAAGAAACACTTTGTACGTCATACATTAAATCACCAACGCCGATTTTTACAGTTTGTTGTAAAGTTGCTTCAATTTGCCAAATAAACGACACATGGTTGACACATTGCCAGGTTAATTTAAATAGTAAGAGGTTGACAATAGCAGATATACATATTTGACAGGAGAATAGAATATGTCTTCTCATACTTTCCAAAACTGGTGGCAACAATATCGCGAAGCAGTTAGATGCTCTAATTTACGAGAAGAACTTCGCCTTTTGCTTTATGGTTGTGCTGATAACGAAGATGCCACAATCGAAAGACTGATAGTTATAGAGCAACATAAGCAACCAGGAAAATTAGAAAGCTGGTATTTAGATAGAGCTATTGACAACTTGAGAAGAAGATCTGAGGTTAATCGAAAAGAGAACAAAGGAACTCAAAACTTATATTTAATGATCGCAGGGCAGGCATCAGAAAGAGAATTGATTGAGATTAAGTAAGTTCATTTACTTATTATTTAGGATAACTGCACAAAATTGAGGTTTAACTGAATCTAATCTCTATTTAATTTGCTATAACTATTTTTTACACTCTAATTATAATCATAAGATATCTCTTTTAGTAATTAGGATTTGCTGAATAACTTGACAACGTTCAGCAAATAAAGGTTACAGGGTTCTTTGGTGCCGAAAAAAGTCGGGGAAAAGGGGCAAAAAACCCTTAAAATTAATTAAAGCCTTGCACTTTAATCAGCAAGAACAAATGTAGCGTAAATCTACCCAATCTGCAATTACTCCAGAAAAATTTCAATTACCTGTGGCGATCAAGTTATCATCAGAGAATCGTTAATCACCGTTAAAATAACGTGAGTTCGATCAATCTAAAATATAGTACAAAGGGCTAGCCCGCATGTAGGCAGAGCAGGTAAGCCTTTGTCCTCCAAATCAAGAGAAGGTTTGATGAGATGATAGGTATCGACAATTGAGCCACCAAGTAGGTTGACCATGAAATTACAAACACTTCTATGTCTGGTGTGTTGAACCTGACAAATGTTTTTCAACTGGTCGTTAACAGATTCACACTTTGGCTCGTTTACGAATTTTTACTCCATAGCGAAGGCGATGAAATTGTGCCAGGAAAAGTGAGTAGAGCGCTCGCTTTACAGAAACTTCGATATCCTAATCCCTCGCAAATTTGGTATTTGGAAAAAATCATTGATGATTTGAGAGATCGCAACCCTTTGTAGTTGTATGTCAAAGTTGACATTTATCTGTCATTAGAATGAAGAACCTAATAGATAGCATATAGATTCAAAATGATTGAAAATCATTTGGCTTTCCGCCACTAGTAGAAAAGCGGTATGTTCTCTTCAATATTTCCGATTAATCTATCAAAGGTTAAAAGTATCTCTCGAAAATACCCATGTATTGATTAACTATAGGAGTTTCCCAAAAATGTTTTTAGTTTTATTATCTCAAGTAACTATTGTTGTTTTCTTTGGTGTAACGATCGCAATTCTCTCCTGGCTATTTCCTACAGATAGCGGTCAGAAAGATAAATCTAAAGTCAAACACAAGAAAGCTTAGTTTCAAGCAATTTATTAGTAGGCGGTTAATTATAAATAGGCTGAATTTACTATCTACTTTAGAAAGCTTAGTAGCCCCAAAAATCACTAAGTTTCTAGCTAGAGCTTTAATCTTATTAATCGCCTTTAATTTAGGCTGGATTATAATATTGATGAGAATTTATTCTAATTTTGAGGTAAAAAGTTTGTCAAGATTGACACAAAACAGACACAAGATTTTGATATGGTTTGCTTAATATGCAATGGAAACTTATTCAAGCTGGTATGTTTTAGAAAGGTAATTGTATGTTGAATCTCGGCGATAAGCCTGACGGCATAGCTTCGCAACGCGTAAAACATCAAGAAACAGGAAATATTGGTATCGTTGTTGGCTTTGGCAAACGGATAATTAACAACAAATGTCTGCCTACTACGAAAGTTAAAATAGTCGATTCTGAATCAGAGCGTAAAACTATTGTTAGGGACTTAGATACTAAATGGATGCTCTTTCCTCAAGACTTTAAAGCGATCTATCCCGAGCCATTGAATAAATATCGCGTACATAAATTCAATGATCGGAAAGTTCGCGTTAAAACTGCCTAGTCATAACAGTTATTAATAAAGTAGCCGTTTGTCAAAATTAGAATATTCAAGACACAAAATATTCACAACCATTATCTATCTTTAAATCATCAGAGTTCAGTCAGCCTAGTTCTGTAATAATCAGAAGCGGGGGAACCAATTTTGGGGCGTATTTCTATCGAGAAAGGGACATCTCTCAGTCCTAGCCCGTCAGCTAACCTCGTCGGTATTGAGAGGGGATTGAAGGGACAATAAATATTAATATTAAAATCGTATATTAAAAGTCTCGTCATCCTCCTTATTTATTAACTGCTCTCTTCAATGTCAATCAGTTATTAAGGAGACATTCAGTGTATAAGATTGATAACAAAGTACGTCATAAAACGACAGGCATCAAAGGAAAAGTTATCGGGTATGGGGATTGTGAAACCAGCGCGGGTCATTACATAACAACCCTTCAAGTTGAATTGCGCTCTCAAGGCTCGATTAAACACATAGCAGAAGAGCTGTGCGCTCACTCGAAGATCTGGCATGACCGCAAGCTTGCTTGTTCTTTGCCCTTTCCGCCTAAATTATCAAGGCAAGTCACCACAGCATTACACAATTAAAGTCTTGCCTGCCAATTGTATTCAAACTGTATTTACAATTAGTAGGCAATCCCCCACGCTACACAATTCAGGATAGTTAGTTGTAATAGCTAACTGCCCTTTTTTTACGCAACTATCAATCAAACTATTATCTTCGAGGGATTATGGAAATTACTGCTCACAGCATACCTGCGATCGTGGCAGCAGCTACCTTTGCTGCGGTAATTGGCGCAATTCTCACGGAACGAATACATTTAACCATTGCTGCTTTTTTAGGGGCATTAGTATTGGTATTTGCCCACGTTATGACTTTGAATGAGGCGATCTCTTATATCAGTCAAAGCCATGCAACCATAGTCTTATTTTTTGGGGTCATGGTTTTGGTTAGAGCCTTTGAGCCGACCAATATCTTTGCCTATTTAGGTACGCAGATGGTGATGCTGGCAAAGGGAGAAGGCAAACGCCTCGTCCTGGGGGTAATTGCTATTACTACGCCGATCTGTGCAGTATTGCCTAACGCCACCACAGTGATGTTACTCGCTCCTTTAATTCCCCCCATCGCTGCGGAAGTGGGTATTGATTTTGTCCCCCTGCTGATTTTGATGGTATTTGTAGCAAACAGTGCGGGATTGTTAACTTTAGTGGGCGACCCTGCTACCTTTATTGTCGGCGATGCAGTTAACCTCAGTTTCAATGATTACCTAGCACGGTTGAGTTTGGGTGGTGCAGTTGCCGTGGTCGCAATTTTAGTTTTAGCTCCCTTTCTCTTTGGCGATATCTGGAACAAAAAACTGGCGAATACTAAAAATTTACCCCAGCCCAAGATTAATCATCCGCGAGTCCTAATGGGGGGAGGTGTTTTGATGACAGTAGTGCTAACCTTTTTTGTCATTGGCGAATCTTTACCCACTCCCATTCCTCCTGCTGCGGTGGCACTATTAGGAGCAGCGATCGCCCTGTGGTTAGCAGACCATAGTAAAATCGATACGGTGAATCATATTTTGCAGGAAGTAGACTGGAGTACCCTGGTGTTTTTTATGTCTACCTTTGTCTTAATTGGTGGACTAGAAAAAACGGGAGTATTAAACAGTCTTTCGAGTTTGTTAGCGGCGATTTTGGGTAAAAATATTGCTCTGGGTTCTTTGTGCTTATTAGTAGTAGTCGGTTTACTATCTAGCATCGTACCGAATATTCCGCTAGTAGTGGCAATGGTACCTTTGCTAAAACAATATGTGGTTAACGTGGGATTTGTCGGCGCAGAAATTCTCGATCCTGGATTTAACGGACAACTACCCCCCGAAGTCTTACCCTTATTTTACGCCATGATGTTTGGGGCAACTCTTGGGGGTAATGGTACATTAATGGGTGCGTCTTCTAATATTGTGGCAGCAGGGGTAGCAGAATTACACGGTGGTCAAATCTCTTTTAGTCGCTTTCTCAAGTACGGTATTCCTATAATGGGGGTACAGCTTGCGGTGGCAGCTTTGTATATTGCTATTGCTTTCTTATTTTAATTGACTCCAATTCTGCTCCTGATGAAGCAATCTGCATTTAACTATTTCTACAATCCCCAAGGTAGTTCTCCAGGAACGCTGACTACTGCCGATATTGCCACAGATACTTCAATTACGGCAATTGAATATGATGGAGATCGCTATGAATATCAAACTCAGCTTACCCCCGAAGACTGTGCGGTATTGCTGCAACATCCTACTGTCTCTTGGGTGGATGTGGCAGGGCTGAGAGATCTATCTATATTAGAAAAATTGGGAGAGATATTTGGACTGCATCCTTTAATTTTAGAAGCTGTGGTCAACGTCCCCCAACGTCCCAAAATAGAAGACCGTCAAGAGCGATTAGTAATTATTACTCAGATGGCAAACCTCAAAGCTTGCGGCAGGGGGTTTTGGTTGGAACAAGTCAGCTTAATCTTGGGCAAAAATTATGTTCTTAGTCTTCAGGAAGAACCAGAAAGAGACTGTTTCGATCCCGTAAGAAATCGCTTGCAAAAGAATCGCGGGATTATTCGCCGTCAAGGTGCGGACTATTTAGCCTATGCCCTTTGGGATGCCATTATCGATGGTTATTTTCCTGTGTTGGAGGCTTATGGCGAACGACTAGAAGATCTAGAAACAGCAACCATCGATCAACCAAGCAATCGCACTCTGAAAGAAATATATCAAATCAGACGGGAATTATTAGCTTTGCGACGGGGCATTTGGTCGCAGCGCGACGCATTAAACACTTTGTTACGAGAAGGTCATCCTTTACTAGGCGATTACGAAGTTAGCCGAAGGCATCCCCTTCAGCCCTATTTGCGGGACTGCTACGACCATACAGTACAGATTATCGACACTATCGAAACCTATCGGGAATTAACTTCGGGCTTGATGGATATTTATCTTTCTGCGGTTAATAACAAAATGAACGAGGTAATGAAAACTTTGACGGTAGTTTCCAGTATTTTTATTCCCCTAACTTTTATTGCAGGTGTCTACGGTATGAACTTTAACCCTGATGCCTCACCCTGGAATATGCCCGAACTTAATTGGTACTTTGGCTATCCTTTCTGTTTGGGAGTGATGAGTGCGATCGCGCTTGTCTTAACAGTTTATTTTTGGCGTAAAGGCTGGCTCAAAAACACCGCCAAAATTAATTGAAATTTTTAGATTGGTATTTAATTAATGATTAAATTTATTTGTTCTTTAATTTGCTGCTGGATTTTCTGGAGTTATGTCCCAACCCTAGCCTTAGCCAAGACCAAAACCGTAACTCCCCCCAGTATTATTGCCTGCTATTCAGGTGAGAGGGAGATTTTACGTAGCGAAATTGTTTCGGGACCTTTTGCCGATGAATATAAATTCGCCCACGAAGTTAAGGTTAAGGATGAAACGGGAGAACACAATCTCAACTTTGCAGGGGGGCTGTGTATTATCGAGCGCGGTATTAATACACCTCCCAATAAATTAACCATGAGCGATAACTTAACCTGCTATTCAGGTAGAGATGAAGTTGTCAGCTTCGAGGTTTACGGCAGAGAAAGCACTGTTGATGAATATGTTGAAGGGCGAACCTTTTGGGCAAAGTCTCAGGGGCTAGCTTTTAACACCAATAATCTCAAGGAATATCTGGTGTTCGGTGGTGGTGCTTGTATTGGTAGAGAAACAGATCTCAGTAAATAAATCCCTTGTAGATATTATTGCGCTTTTTACATGAGTAGACTACAACTATCTTTTACTCTTTAAAAGGCTTAAAGCTACAGCAAGCGAAGCTTGCAAGCGTCGCCGACGCGAACAGCCAGCGAAGCTGGCAGGCGAGGCATTCGCCTCTTGGAGCGTTAGCTCCTGTGGCGCATACGCAAGGGCGCGTGGCTGTGGGTCACATGCGGGACAGGGCGAATGCCCAGATCGTCGTCTTCGACGACTGGCGAAACTTCGTTTCGCGTCCCTTTGTCGCAGCCTTTATGTCGCCCGCCCTGTGCTTAGAACTACGAACTAACCAATTAAAAACGTAGTCTATCCAACTGAAAACGGCTGTAAACGAAATGACTATATTTCTGACTCTGGGAGTAGTAGTTGCTGCTCTAGTTTGTTTTATTGCTGAATGGTTACCTGTTGATATTACAGCCCTTTGTGTCGCAGTCGTCTTAATCGTCTTAGGTTTGGTTACTCCCGAAGAAGGAATAGCGGGATTTAGTAATTCTGCCACCATTACGGTGATGGCGATGTTTATTCTTAGTGCGGGAATTACCCGTACTGGGGTAGTGCAGGTATTTCGGGATTTGTTACTTAAATGGGGTGGTAAGAGTATCTCCCGTCAGATTGTAGTCATGGGACTTTTAGTAGGACCAATATCGGGATTTATCAACAACACGGCAGTCGTGGCGATATTTTTGCCCATTGTCGAAGATTGGTGTCGCAAACGGGGCGTATCACCTTCTAAATTATTAATGCCCTTGTCTTTTGTGACCATCTTAGGAGGAATGATTACGGTTATTGGTACGTCTACTAATGTTTTGGCTAGTGGCATTGCAGAAGATTTAGGCTATGGGGAATTCAAACTATTTCAGTTTACCGCGCTAGGTATAATTACTTTTGTAATTGGCTTGGCTTTTCTAGCGTTTATTGCCCCGCGTTTGTTACCCAATCGCCGAAGTTTAGATAGCGATCGCATCTCTGAAGATTATGGACTAGAAGATTATGTCACTGAAGTAATTGTTCGACCCAACTCTAAATTAATCGGTAAGACTTTACGCACAGCACAACTAAGAAGAGATTTTCAAGTAGATATTTTAGAAATTATTCGTAATGGCGAAAGACTCCCCCAACCTCTTGCCAGTCGTCCTATTTGCGCCGATGATATTTTGATGGTGCGGGGTAAAACCGAAGACGTACTCAAAATCCGCACCGAGCAAGATTTAGATATTTTGCCAGATATTAAATTTAGCTCTGAAAGTTTGGAAACAGAGCTTAGTTCGGAAAATGAAGGGGTAGCAGAAGTGTTAATTCTTTCTAACTCTCGCTTGATCGGTACTACTCTCAAAGACTTAAAATTCCGCCAACGCTATAACTTAACCGTGTTAGCTATCCGTCGAGGAGAAGAATTAATTCGCGACCGCCTCAACACCACTCGGTTACGATTTGGCGATTTACTGTTGGTGCAGGGAGCAAAACAAAGTTTATTGGGTTTGCAAACCACCAGAGAGTTAGTAGTAATCGAACAAAAACAACCAGAAGCAATCCGTCGTAACAAGGCATGGTTGGCGATCGCGATTATCTTGGGAGTAATTATCGTCGCTGCTTTCGATCTTTTACCGATTCTAGTTAGTGCTTTAATTGGCGTAGTGGCAATGATTATTACGGGAGTACTTAAACCAGGCGAACTCTATGGGTCAGTGCGTTGGGACGTTATCTTTCTTTTGGCGGGGTTGATTCCTTTGGGTACGGCGATGGAAAATTCTGGGGCAACTAAATGGCTGGCGGACAGCTTACTAGCAGTCGGGGGCAATTTAAACGGCTATTGGATCTTATTGTTCTTTTTTGTGGCAACTTCTCTAATCACAGAAGTACTTTCTAATAACGCTTCGGTAGTCTTATTAATTCCCATAGCCGCAGAGGTGGCAAAATCTTTGAATCTCAATCCCATTGCCTTGATGTTTGCCGTAACATTTGCTGCTTCCAATAGCTTTATGACTCCTATCGGCTACCAAACTAATACGATGGTTTATAGCCCTGGCGGTTATAAATTTAGCGACTTTTTCCGCGTGGGCATTCCCATGAATATCTTAATGGCGATTATTACTCCCATTTTGATTATTCAACTCTACGGACTTTAATCGGACAAAATCCAGCGGGCTTTTTAGTTTGTCAAAACTGACATACCAATAACATTAAATTCACAAATTAATTTTGTAGTCTGATGATTGTAAGAAATACTAGCTTGCCAACTCTAACCAGGAGATTTTTCTCGAGAATTTTATATTCTTAACTTGCTGGTGATAGCTTGATTCAGACAATTTATCAAATAAATATTTCTTCCTCTATGAATCCAACAACATTTGGGCTACTGATAGCTGGACTAGTACTACTCGTAGCTGGGGCAGAATTTTTAGTTAAGGGTGCATCTCGCATTGCTGCTATTTTACAAATTCCTCCCCTAATTATCGGACTGACTATTGTGGCTTATGGTACGAGCGCACCAGAGATGTTCGTTAGTACCATGTCTAGCTTTTCAGGACAAGGGAATATTGCCATGGGTAATGTAGTGGGTAGTAATATCTGCAATGTCTTATTAATCTTAGGCTTATCTGCACTGGTCGCGCCTTTAATTGTCACTAAACAAATTATTCGCTCTGACGTGCCGATTATGATTGGTGTTTCGGCATTATTGCTAGTCTTCTGTTGGGATGGAAAACTAAGCAGAGTTGACGGTCTGATCTTACTCGTCGCTGGTGTAACCTATACTCTTTCGTTGATTTATCAGAGTAGTAAACAGAAAAGAACCCAAGATGAATTTGCCGCAGAATATAGCTTTAGCGATCGCGTTACTCCTAGCCTGTGGGTTAAAAATATTGTTTTTATTATCGGTGGTTTAGTTCTACTCGTATTGGGTTCGCGCTGGCTGGTTGACTCGGCGGTGACTATTGCTGAAGCTTTGGGCGTTAATGAGTTGCTAATTGGTTTAACTATTATCGCTATTGGAACATCTTTACCAGAGTTAGCTACTTCTGTGGTTGCTAGTTTTCGCGGAGAGAGAGATATTGCAGTCGGGAATGTTTTGGGTAGCAATATTTTTAATATTTTAATTGTATTGGGGGTAGCTGGTACAATTTCTCCCAATGGCATTCAAGTCAGTGAGGCTTTAATTCAATTCAATATTCCTGTAGCGATCGCCGTGGCTTTTGCCTGTCTGCCAATTTTTTATTCTGGTCAACGCATCGATCGCTC
>JBCCDL010000147.1:0-9847 GCA_039030815.1 Cyanobacteria bacterium P01_A01_bin.83
AAGGCTTAAGAGATTAACAATTGTCGATGACTTACATACATAAGAATCAAAGAATTTGAAGAAAATCGAGTATTTCTAACCTTACTCTTTTTTCGGCTTGTTATGTATCTATCAATAAACTAAACATAATATAGAAGACCGCATTTAAGAGACCATGTCAAGCAAAAAAGTGATTTTTTGCATACTTTTTACATAACTTAAGCATAAAGGTTACACTTAGCCAACAAAATATTGTCTTGAAATTTACAGTTTTTTAGTTTGTTTCAGTATAAAAGTATTAAGGGTCTTGATTGTTAATTTGATTTATGCTTAACTCAATTATGCATACTTTTAGATTTAGCTCATGATGTTACTAAGTCTCGGTAATCTTAGTTGCTTTTTGACAACTAATTGCTAGAGAACAGGAAAAGATTATGGTCAAACCATTTAATAGAGATACCAGTAAATATAAATGCTTAAATTAATCAAGAGGATAGAAAATAGAATCTAATGTCTATTAACTATGAAGTTAGGAGTGGTGTGAAGCCAAGCTGTGCTTCTTTTGTAGATTTATTACTCGATCACGTCCAATGCAAATCAGATAAAAATATCTATCGGTTTCTGGCTCGCGGGGAGACTGAGATTGCCAAGCTCAGCTATGGTGAATTAGACCGTCAAGCTAAAGCGATCGCCGCGGTAATGCAATCTCAAACCAAAAAGGGCGAACGGGTGTTGCTGCTCTATCCCCCAGGACTAGATTTTGTGGTTGCTTTTTTTGCTTGCATGTATGCAGGAGTAATAGCGGTTCCTGCCTATCCTCCCAAACCCAATCGCCGACTAACTCGTCTAGAAACCATTGTCAAAGATGCTGGTGCCTCGCTGATTCTAACTACTAGTTCACTGCTTTCGAGAATGGAAAAACAATTAGCGCTCGAACCTGAGCTGGCAGCGGTTCCCTGGATAACCAGCGACAATGTAGAACTAGATGCAGCAAATAACTGGGTCAAAATGGCGATCGCCAGCGATGATTTGGCATTGCTCCAGTATACTTCAGGTTCAACGGGAACCCCCAAGGGAGTAATGGTCACCCAGGGGAATTTATTACACAATTCAGCATTAGTTCATCAGGCATACGGGCATAGCGTAGCTAGTCAGGGCGTAATTTGGCTGCCCACGTATCACGATATGGGTTTAATTGGTGGTGTCTTACAGCCCCTATACGGTGACTTTCCCGTGACTTTGATGTCACCCTTGGACTTTCTGCAAAAGCCGATACGCTGGCTGCGGGCAATCTCAAACTATCGTGCAACTACTAGCGGAGGTCCCAACTTTGCATACGAGTTAGTTTGTCGTAGGGTTAAACCAGAGCAGTTAGCAGAGCTGGATCTCAGTAGCTGGGAAGTGGCATTTACAGGGGCAGAACCGATCCGTGCTGAAACTCTAGACAAATTTGCAGCTACTTTTGAACCCTGTGGTTTTCGCCGCGAAGCATTTTATCCTTGCTACGGCATGGCAGAAACGACCTTAATTGTAACTGGGGGATTAAAATCAGCACCTCCTTTGATTAGAGAGATCGACCCCGTAGCCCTAGAACAGCAGCAGGTGGCAACGCCCCAGACAGGAGAACCGACACGGCAGATTGTTAGCTGTGGTCGCAGCGCACCTGGATTGACAGTTGCGATCGCCGATCCTGAGTCAGGAAGAGCTTTGCCAGAGAAAGAAATCGGCGAGATTTGGGTAGCGGGAGCCAGCGTTACCCGAGGTTACTGGCAAAAGCCAACGGCAACTAAAGCTAGCTTTGATGCTTATCTTAGTGATTCGGGAGCAGGTCCATTTTTGCGGACTGGAGATTTGGGATTTTTAGAAAATGGTGAATTGTTTGTTACGGGACGAATTAAAGACATGATCATCATTCGTGGTCAAAACTATTATCCGCAAGATCTCGAACTAACAGTGGAAAAAAGCCATTCCGCTTTAAAACCCAATAGCGGTGCCGCGTTTGCTATCGAAGATGGTAGTTCCGAAAGACTTGTAATTGTGCAAGAAGTGGAGCGGACTCAGCTACGTAAATTGGATGCCAAAGCGGTGATCGCGACAATCAATCAGGCGATCACCCGAGAACACAATCTTCAGACTTATGCCACGGTTTTGGTGAAGCCAGGTACTATTCCCAAGACTTCCAGCGGCAAGATTAAAAGATATGCCTGCAAAACTGAGTTTATCGCTGGGACTATGGCTGTTGTCGGAGACTGGAGCCAAAATCCTCAGCGGAGAGAAGAATTTCGGCATCTCCAGCAGAAGGTGGATGCGGTCTATGGCAAGGTCAAAAATTCAACTAAAAAACTATAAGTTCTGATCGAGGTTGGTGCTAAAGGATAACCAAGTTTTTATAAAGAGTTTTATTAAAAATGATTCAAAATTCTACCGCGAACAATCTATCAAAAGCTGAGGTTCAAGACTGGGTGATTTCTTATCTTTCAGAGCTATTAGAAATAGAGCCCGAAGAGATCGATCCCACTCTTCCCTTTGATCGCTATGGACTCGATTCGACCGCAGCAGCAGCGTTGACTAGCGATTTGGAAGATTGGTTAGAGCAGGAAATCGACCCGATTCTACTGTATGACTATCCAACTGTTGAACAGTTAGCGGAGTATTTGGCAGCTAGATAAGGAATTTGAAGACCAATCATAAGATTAATTTCCTAATTTTTGGGGGACTAAAAGCATGTGTGAAGTTGCCCGACTTTAAATTTAAAATTCTTAAACAGCAAGATGATTACTAAACTCCGACAACCTCCTGTTTATAGTAAGAAGGTTCACAAACTGATCGATACCACCTATCGCAATAATTCAGCCTCCGACTACACCGAGAAGATCGAGCAATTATGTCAAAATTTTGACTACCAGAGTAACAGCCGCCACTATTGGAGTGACCCTAAACAGTCACTACTATATGGTAGTCCTCTTTATGCCGCAGCATCACCGACCCAGAAATTAGCCCTCAATCATCTGCATTGGTTTGCCAACTACAATTACATTGCTAACTCAGAGACGGAAACCGTAATTTTTAATCAGATTACAGCCGATGTGTTTCAGGCGCAGGGTGGGTTACATAATTTGGTAGCTGAATTATTATTAGAAACCGAACAAGAACACTGTCACATCAAAACCTTTCGGAAAATTGGTTTGGCAACCGCTAAGGCTTTAATTGGCAGATCGGGACTAAATGCACTGCTAAAGTGGCACACCTATAAATTGACTTTAGGTAAGGAGGCAATTCCCACCTGGCAATATCGCACCCTACGTTTAATTGCCAATCGGATGCAACGCCAAAACCAGCATCGCTACTCTGACTATTTGCATCAACTGGAGCAGAAAAATCAATTTCTGTTAACAGCACCCACGGCAGGAATGCTGGGTCGGTCGTTGAATTATTCTCTGCCTGTAGAGAGTTTTTTGGGTTTCAACTGGGGCGGTGGCTCTATGTTTATGGCTTGCCATTTCTACACCATTCGCATCATTGCCAATCTCTACCTCAAAAACATGGAGCATGGCATTGCCAAATACTATCAAAAGCTCAAGCAGCAAGGAGAGTTTATTCCCGCGCCTACGGCTGTATCTCGCTATCATTTTTTAGACGAATCCTTTCATACCAGTATTTCGCAACTTCTGGCTCAAGATGCCTATCGAGATTTTCCCCAGGCTACAGCTTACGAAAAGTTGGTGGCAAACCTGGCAATCTACAAGATGCAAAGTGGTACCTTAGGCGGAATTTCCGCTGTCTTTCCCCATCGTTACTTTGCTGATGATCACTCGATTTTGGAATTGGTATACCGCGTACTCCTCTCACCCCTCTTTGGCATGTCGCATAGCGATGCGCTGCACTGGGTGAAATGCTGTTTTTGCCAGGAGCATCAAGGGTTTCACGAAGCAGTAGCCAATCGTCAACGCCTCCTCAAAGAATTACGTCGTTTTTTTGCTGACTTTGACTATCTATGGTCGGTCAATCGCAACATGAGCCTGATGGCATCTTCAGGTGGAGTGGAACAAGCAATCCAAAATAATCGGCGGATTTTCTCTCAGTTTGCCAGTTCCCATGCTCTCAAGAATTAATTACCCTTTGCTCTAACCAACTTTTTCCCGCCTTAACTATGGAACCTATAGCAGTAATTGGCATTGGTTGCCGTTTTCCTCAAGCACCGAACCCCGCAGCCTTTTGGCAGCTCCTACGGAATGGCAAAGAAGCGATCGCCCCCATTCCCCAAGACCGCTGGCATGCAGCAACCTTCTACGATCCCGACCCTGATACCCCAGGTAAAATGAATGTTGGTCGCGGCGGCTTTCTCGAACAGGTAGACAAGTTTGATGCAGATTTTTTTGGCATGACCGCTGAGGAAGTAGAGCATACCGACCCTCAACAAAGACTTTTTCTGGAGGTAGCTTGGGAAGCGTTGGAGAACGCAGGTATCGCTCCCGCCAGTTTGGCAAAAAGCCAGACGGGGGTGTTTACGGGCTTGTGTACCATTGACTACCATCGTCTGCTGTACAAGAATTATAATCGCCTTGGTTCCTATAGCGGTACGGGAACCACAATGTCGATTACCGCCAATCGTCTTTCTTATCTGCTGAACTTACAGGGACCGAGTATGGCAATCGATGCTGCCTGTTCCTCATCCTTGGTGACGGTTCATTTAGCCTGTCAGAGTTTGCGTAGCGGAGAATCGGAGCTGTGTTTGGCTGGGGGGGTTAATTTGATTCTGTCACCAGATTCGACAATTTCCTCGGCGAAAACTCGTCTGCTGTCGGCTCAAGGACGCTGTAAATCCTTTGACGCCGAGGCTGATGGTTATGCTAGGGGAGAAGGCTGTGGCATGGTGGTTCTTAAACGGCTCAGTGATGCCGTTGCCCACAATGACAATATTCTGGCTTTAATTAGAGGTTCAGCAGTTAACCATAACGGTTTGAGTAATAGCCTTAGTGCACCCAATGGGCTGGCACAGCAAGCCGTAATTCGCCAAGCACTAAAAAATGCAGTAGTAGAACCAGCAGAGGTTAGCTATATCGATGCTCATGCTGTTGGTACAGGCATTGGCGATGCGATCGAATTTAAAGCCTTGCAGGCAGTTTATAGTACCAATCGTTCCCAACCCTGTGGTGTGGGTTCGGTCAAAACCAATATTGGTCATTTGGAAGCGGCTGCGGGAATTTCGGCTTTAATCAAGGTAATTCTGGCTTTAAAACACCAAGAGATTCCTCCTCACTTACATTTAAAACAGCTTAATCCCTACATATCTTTAAAAAATGCTTTTTATATCCCCACGCAACTCCAGTCTTGGTCGAGGGGCGAGAACCGTCGCCTAGCGGGGGTTAGTGCTTTTGGTTTTGGCGGGACTAATGCCCATGTCATTTTAGAAGAAGCACCCCAACAGCAGCGAAAGTTAACCACAGCAGCGGCAGCTCCCGCTCTAGTAACTCTTTCCGCCTCCTGTGAACCAGCTCTGCAACAACTAGCACAGAAGTATCGAGATTTTCTCGAAGCACAGCCCCAGGTGGATTTAGGAGATCTAGCTTTTACTACCAACATAGGCAGAAATCATTTTAAATATCGACTTTGCCTAGTTGCTCAGTCTCTTACCCAGCTCCAGGAACAGCTAAGGGCTTTTATCAGCGATCGCCCTGGTGACAACCTGCTGACGGGGGAGATTAAGGGCAGAAAACGACCGAAAATTGCCTGGTTTTTCCCTGGTAATACCATTGATTCTCCTACAGTAGCCTGGCTGAGGCACGCTCAACCTGCTTTTCGCCGAGCCATCGAACGTTGTGAGAAAATTCTTCAGCTTTATTTATCTCAACCCATGTTCACTGCTGCCCCAGTAACAGAACTTGGGCGCGATCGCTGCTGCGCCTTTGCCATCGAATACGCTCTGGCGCAATTATGGCTGGCTTGGGGAATCAAACCGCAAGCAGTGATGGGTCGGGGAGTTGGTCAATTAGTGGCGGCAGCGATCGCAGGGGTAATGGAATTAGAAGTTGCCTTGAGACTAGTGGCGAACCGACCGCTCCAGACAGCCGAGGCAGCCTGTAGCTGTTTATCAGAAGCCAAAATTGAACAGTACCCCGCCTGTGAAGGACGGGGGTTGCGTTCACTTCGTCAAATTCGTCCACCCATTTTGCTACTCTCTCCAGGTCGGAACTTAGCTAAATCAAAAACAGTTACTCCCGAATCTGGGTTAGATCATTGGCACCAGACAGAGATAGATGACTCTCCTTTAGCAGCTTTGAGTGATTATCCACTAGTGCTAGTCCTAGGAGCGAGGACAACCTTCCCTACTAATAATACCCAGTATCTATTTAGCTACGGAGCTGATCCCGAAACCTGCTGGCAAGAAATGATGCAGAGCTTAGGGATGTTTTACGTGCGGGGGATGGAAATCGACTGGCGGAGCTTTACAGGCGATCGCCGCCCGATTTCCCTGCCGACATATCCCTTCCAAAGACAGCGTTATTGGTTTGCCTCTGCTGAGGAAGTCGATCATAAGCAGATTCCGCAACTACTTTGACTCCCCGACCTAATTTAATAATCACAGTTCAATAAAACAATTTTATATAAATGAACCAACCTCAGATCTCTATTCCCCAACAACCCCTCAACGAAACTGAAATTCAAGATTGGCTAGCCGTCCACATTGCCGAGCAGTTAGGGGTGGATGAAGCCGAAATTGAGCTTGACGTCCCTTTTGACAGCTTTGGTTTGGACTCTGTTCAAACCATGAGTATTGCCAACTTGGGTAAAGAGCAATTGGGTTTGCAGCTATCACCCTTGGTGATTTGGAATTATCCCAACATCGAATCCCTATCTCGTTACATAGCTCGCGAACTTGCCGCCTCAGATCTCGAAGTCTTTGAACTTTAGCATGATGAATACAGCAGAATTGATCGCCGAGCTTACCGCCCAGGGAGTTAGCCTGTGGAGCGATCGCGATAAATTAAAAATTCAGGCTCCCAAAGGTGCTATAACCCCTGAAATTCAGGCGAATTTAGCGGCTAATAAACAGGAAATTCTGACTTGGCTGCAAAAGCAACCTAATCCTACCGTAGATACACCAACAGGATTGAGTTTAGAAACTATCGGGCGGTTGCTCGGTGGTTTTACTCCCCGCGATGCTTCATTGTTTAAGCCGCCCGTAATCGATCCTCTGGTGATGGCGCAACGGATTAAGGTCACTTTTAGACCTCTACCCCCAAGCTTCAGCAATGATACCGTGGTGCAATTTCGAGAAGAGTTATTACAGGAACTGCAAAGTTATGGGGTACAAATTGTTGCTTGGTCACAGGCAACCAGAGATTTTGCTGCTGAATTACAGCTACCGCTAATTAAGAAGACTGTTGCCACTAGAGTAGTTAAGCCTGAAATTGCTGCGGTAATTGATGTCGAGCGACCCCTAAATAAATTTAAAAGTTTATTCGCCGAGCAATTCTATCGAATTTATTCCCTAGTGAGAGGAAAAGACCGACCTGCTTCCCTAGCAGCCATTACCAAACTGACGAGTTGGGCAGAAGACCATGCCATGCAGCGGTTAGAAGATCCCACCTCAACCCAGGTGATTATGTTAAGGGAATTGGATCGAAATTTTGTCACTGCCGCGTCTTATCAGCAGAAGATTGCTTTGGGCATCAATACCCTGGTCAAAACTTTTTCGGAGATTGTCATTGGTGTTTCCGAACGCCAGGTTTCAATCTTAAATATGAATCTTGCCGATTCCTTATTTGAGCGACAACACTTAAAAGCTTTTATTTTAAAATCTTTAATTCCCAAAATTTACGTCCCCATCGCCCCGCTGCCCCTTAGCCGCTTTGTTCTCGACTGCTATGAACCGCAAACTTCCACTTATGCCCAGCAGTTGGTGCAGTTGAGCCAAGAATTGAAAACCACGGGGCTATTTCCCTCGGGATTCAAACTCGCTCAGGTGATTCGTCGCCAATCCCATCGTGATTTAGTTGACTCCATTGTTAACGGCAGATCGGGAGTTTCTTATGGCTTTGTAGCATATGCCGAACCACCCCAATATATTGGCGATCGCCAAATTACTGCCGAGGAATGGTCAACGCTAGGGTCGGTGACGGGTTTTAGTTTTGAATCAGTGCGACAAAATCATCTGGGCAGACGCTACCTAAAAACCAAAATCAAAGAGAAATACGTCTACTTACAAATCCCCGACATCTGGATCTTAAGTTCTCGTTCGGGAGCAGATAAAACTAATCTAGACCTAGAGCGAGATATTTTACGCTTGGGATTGACAAATAACCTCTGCCTGCAATTACCCCAGGCAATAGACCACAAAAAGCTAGATCTCAAACCTTCTTATGACACCTACGTCATGCTGGCGATCGCTCTAGCAGCAGCTCTCTATGCACCCCAACTAATCGAACAGGGTGCGCCCATGATTCATTTTCATGGTTATCCCAGTAAGGACTGGTTTACTGCGGGAGAAAACTGGGCAGGAGTAGAAAATCCTTCTGTTCCCTGCGGTACTTATGAGTCGGGGGTATTTAATTTTCTCAGTATTTATAAACTTGCCCAAGAGACGAGACAGCTTAAGCTTGCCTGCTTGATCGAACCCGATCATGGAACAAACCTAGTAGCGGGAAATCTCGAATATCTCCTCGCCAGGCTAAAAACAGGAATCGAACACCAGCAAATTGAACTGGGGGGTAAGCACTTTGGCTCTTTGACTAGATCAAACCAGAACTGTAAATAAGACGCACAACATGACTCAAATCGCCCAGCAAACAATTCTACTTACAGGTGCTTCAGGAGGCATCGGCAGACCTTTGACGCGCATGCTGACCCAAAAAGGGGCAACAGTTATTGGCGTGTCCCGTTCTGGGGAGAAGTTAAAGCAACTATCTGCCGAGATTGAGGCTGAAGGAGGGCATTTTATCCCCCTTGTCTGGGATTTGAGCAGGCTAGAGCAACTGCACCCTTTAATACAGGAATGCGATCGCCTGGCAGGTGGAGTGGATATTTTAATTAACAATGCAGGCATCCAAATTTATCGTCCCTTTGCCCATTATTCCCTGGCAGAACTACAAAACATCCTCGCCCTCAATTTACAGGCAGCAATGGAATTAACTCGTTTATTGCTGCCAGAAATGTTGGGTCGCAATCGAGGTCACATAGTCAATTTGGCTTCTTTAGCTGGCAAAACAGGACATCCTTACGATAGTGTTTACGCTGCCAGCAAAGCAGGGTTGCTGATGTGGAGTGATGCGGTGCGCCAAGAATTAGCCGATACGGAAGTAAAAATGACTACGGTATGTCCTGGATATGTCACTAGCGCGGGGCTACTGACAGCTACTGGCATTCCCGCGCCTCGGCTAGCAGGGGTATCTCAACCAGAAGTTGTAGCTCAAGTGGTGGTTAAGGCGATCGCTTGTAACCAGGCAGAAACGGTAATTAACGGTAATCCAATAATGACGATCATGACCAAGCTATTACTGGCAAGCGAGCAGTTATTTCCCAGTTTGAAAAATTTAGTTAATCGCTGGCTGGGGGTGACTCAACTCAATCAAAAAAGGAGCAGTGTCTGGGCAAAGAGTTAAATCTTGAAGCGGTTAAGCAATCTCTATAAAAAACTATATTTTAATAACTCAAGTTAATGAAAAAAGTATGTTTCGCAATCTACGACATGGGAGGAGGGCATCGCAGCACAGCTAATGCTCTCATTGAAGTTATTCGACAGCGGGGGCTACCTTGGCAAGTCCAGGTAGTTGAGGTGTTACAAGAAGTATTCGGGGTGAATCGACCGCAATATGTCTACAACAACTGGATACTCAAGCACTACTGGTTCAAGCTAATTAACGATTCG
>JBCCDL010000148.1:0-9823 GCA_039030815.1 Cyanobacteria bacterium P01_A01_bin.83
AACTTCCGAACTAGTAGTAATTGATGCCCAAAATGTCGCATCCGAACCTGTAGCACGGGTGTTAATTCCTCAGCGTGTACCCTACGGTTTTCATGGTGCTTGGATTGACCAAGCACAGCTTAATCTCTAAGTTCTTTCTTTAAATATTCGATCTGAAAGAAATATATCTCATACCGAATAGTAAGGTGGGCATTGCCCACTCTACCAAGGTGACACGCTTAAAATGTGGGTAATATAATATCATTAAAGATATAATTAAATCGAGCAATAAAAAACGCCCAGAGAATATCTGAACGTTTGTCTTAAAAATATTTCTAGCAATATTTAATAACTGCTGGCAACAGATATTTATAGTGCATTGGCACCAGCAACCACCTCTGAAAGTTCTTGGGTAATTGCAGCTTGTCTAGCTTTGTTGTAAGACAAGGTTAGGGTCTTCATTAGCTCACTAGCATTATCACTAGCATTGTTCATCGCAGTCATTCGTGCTGCAAGTTCACTAGCTGCTGCTTCCTGTAAAGCCCGCAGGATCTGGTTATTAAGATAAAGCGGTAACAAAGCATCTAAAATTTGCACAGGATCTTGTTCAAAGATCGTGTCTTTAGAATATGTCTCCACTTCAGAAGTTACCGCTTCCCTTTCCACTTTAAATTCGCCGCCTTTAGTGGTTAAGCGGAAAATCTCATCGTCTTTTACTTCCAATCCTTGAGTAGATAGAGGAAGCAAAGTTTGGATAACAGGCTTAGAAGCGATTAAAGACACAAACTTAGTATAAACAAGTTCAACTTTATCAACTTCTTCTGCTAAAAACAACGATAGTAACTCGTCGCCAATTTCTGCCGCTTCAGCAGCCGTAGGAATTTGCTCTAAACCGACAAAGGTTTTCTCCGTCGGCGCACTGCGGTTGCCAAAATACTGGACTGCTTTTCTACCAATTAACACATAGGTGTATGCTATACCCTGAGCCTCTAATTCTTTGGCTCTCATTTCAGCTCGGCGAATGACGTTGGTATTATAACCACCACACAATCCGCGATCGCCACTAACAACTAAGAGGGCAACTTTCTTGATTTCTCTTTGTTGAAACAAAGGCAGATCGACATCTTCAAACTGCAATTTGCCTTGGATATTGTAAAGCACCTGCGCCAAACTATCAGCAAAGGGTCGAGTGGAGTTTACCTGCTCTTGGGCGCGACGTACTTTAGCTGCTGCCACCAAGCGCATTGCTTCAGTGATTTTTTTGGTATTTTTTACCGATCCGATACGGTCGCGTATCGCTTTTAAATTAGCCATGTCTATAAAGGATAAAGGATTTTTTAAGGATGAAGGAACGAGGAACGAGGAACGAGGATACAAAGAAACGGCATTTTCATTACTTCCTGTTCGTATTCTCCTTATTCCTTGCTCCTTGCCCCTTGTTCCTCAAATTTATGCTGCTGCGGTGAAGGATTGTTTGAATTCTGTGATTCCTTCTTTGAGAAGATTTTCGGCTTCATCAGTTAGTTTTTTCTCAGAAGCAATGATTTCTCCGTATTTAGCTTTGCTGCTACCAAGGTATTCTTGTAATCCTTGAGCAAAGTCACTAGCTTGGTCTACAGGGATATCATCCAAATAACCATTCAAACCAGCATAGACTCGTGCTACCTGTTCGGCTACAGATAAAGGTGAACCTTGATCCTGTTTGAGGACTTGACGTAAACGCTGTCCTCTAGCAAGCTGATTTTGGGTTGCTGCATCTAAATCAGAGGCAAACTGGGCAAATGCTTCGAGTTCGGCAAACTGAGCTAGTTCTAGCTTGAGTTTACCTGCTACCTGCTTCATGGCTTTGGTTTGCGCCGCTGAACCCACTCGGGATACGGAAATACCAGCGTTGATTGCAGGACGGAAACCAGCGTTAAACAGGTCAGAAGATAAGAAGATCTGACCGTCGGTAATGGAAATTACGTTGGTAGGAATGTAAGCGGATACGTCACCAGCTTGAGTTTCAATAATTGGTAAAGCTGTCATACTACCGCCACCCAAAGCATCACTCAGTTTAGCTGCACGCTCTAATAGACGAGAGTGGAGATAGAATACGTCTCCAGGATATGCTTCGCGACCTGGTGGACGACGTAATAACAAAGACATTTGACGGTATGCCTGAGCTTGCTTGGACAAGTCATCATAGACAATTAAGGTCGCCTTGCCTTTATACATAAAATATTCAGCGATCGCAGCTCCAGTATAGGGGGCAAGATACTGTAGAGTAGCGGGATCGTTAGCGTTAGCGGCGACAACTACGGTGTAGTCCATAGCACCTTTGGCTTCTAAGGTGTTTACTACTTGGGCTACGGTAGAAGCTTTTTGTCCAACTGCTACGTAAACGCAGATTACGTCTTCGCCCTGTTGGTTAATGATGGTATCAACGGCTACGGCAGTCTTTCCTGTTTGGCGATCGCCAATAATCAATTCCCGCTGACCACGACCTACGGGAATCATGGCATCAATCGCGGTGATACCTGTTTGCATTGGCTCACAAACTGACTTACGAGCGATAATACCAGGTGCCATGGATTCGATCAGGCGTGTGTCACCAGTATTGATGTCACCCTTACCATCTAAAGGACGAGCTAAAGAATCTACTACTCTACCAACAATGGCATCTCCCACAGGAATCGAAGCAATTTTACCAGTGGCGTTTACAGTACTGCCTTCTTGAATACCAAAACCGTCACCCATTAGTACGGCACCAACGTTGTCTTCTTCGAGGTTAAGAGCAATACCTACTGTACCGTCTTCAAACTCTAGCAGTTCTCCTGCCATCGCCTGTTCTAAACCGTAAATCCGAGCGATGCCGTCCCCTACTTGCAGTACTGTACCTACATTAGATACTTGAACATCCTGCTCATAGGATTCAATCTGCTGTTTAATAATGCTGCTTATTTCGTCTGGTCTGATGCTAACCATAGCTATAAATAAATAATTTTGCTTGTACTTTACTGTGGAATCTATCCCCAAACTACTTTCTCAAAAACAGCTTGGGATCGCCTATCTTACTTATTGAGGCTAACTTTAATGCGACGTAATTGCCCACGAAGACTGGCATCAATTACCTTGGAACCTACTTTAATAATTACACCACCAATTAAGTTAGGGTCGACGCTCGTTTTTAACTCCACATCACGAGCTTCAACAATTCCTTTTACTTTCTCAACAATTTGTCCTTTCTGCTCATCACTTAATTCTTGGGCAGAAGTAACTTCAGCTAAGACAACCTGATTTAACTTACGTAACAGACTTAAATACTGCTCGACAATCGACTCTAAAAAGATAATCCGTCTTTTGTCGACCAGCAGCATGATGAAGTTTACTAAGTAAGGGTTGGCATCACCCATTACTCTTTGCAACACCTCTTTTTTGTCCTCATTCTTGATTACAGGATTAAGCACAAAGTCCTTAAATTCTTGAGACTCTGATAATAAAGATGATAGCTCACGAAAAGTTTCGCCAAACTGGTCGCTGAGGTTATTCTGCTGTGCTAAAGACATCAATGCCTGAGCATAAGGTTCGCTGATTTCGCTACTGACTAGAGTTCCAGCCATAATTCTACTCTCCTAGTTTAGCGATACTACGGTCGATTAATTGACGTTGCTTGTCGTCGTTGAGGACTTCCCCCATGCGGGTTTCTACTCGCTCTAATGCCATCTCTACGGCTCTTGCTCTTAATTGAGCAATCGCTCTTTCTTGTTCGGAATTGAGATCGGCAGCGGCAGTTGCCTTAAGTCTTTCAACCTCTTTTTCTCCCTTAGCTAAGGCTGCTTCTTTAGCTTTTTCGGCATTGGTTTCTGCTTCAGCTAGGATCTGACGAGCATTGTCTTGGGCTTCTTTTAAATTCTTCTGCGCTGCTGCTAAGGCTTGCTTGGATTCATTAGCTTTAGCTTCTGCGGCTTTAATTTCTGCTTCTATTTTGGCTCTTCTCTCGCTGAGAATATTCCCGACTACCTTGCCTCCGTAGACAATCAATAGTACGAAAATAATTCCTAGGTTGATTAAGTTGGTTTCGATGATGTCAAAGTTGAATCCGAAACCACTTTCTGCTCCTGGCTCTGCGTTAAGAAGGAAAAAGGTGACCATTGTTACTTCTTATTCGTACTGTTAGGGTTATAATGATTTTTCTCTTCGCTCTTGGGTTTGATTCATCTTTTCACATCTCGAACCGACCAAAATATCTAAAATTTTATATTTAAAATACTATTCAAATATTATTCAAAATACCTGGTCAAAGAATTAGATTCTATTCAACCTGCCGAGCAGTTTTGCTTACTTTGCTAAAACCTACAGCCAGATAAAATTAACGAAGTGAACGCAACACATGCGGGCAAGCCCTTTGTCGTCCTCTTAGGGCGGGGTACTGTTCACCATCTCGGTTAAACTTTTATCTACCGTAAGCTTCTTATAAGGTGGACGTTGGTATTAGCCAACTAATTCCGCTCCTAATAACTTTTCTAAAATTTGGTTACTTAGAGAATCTACCTGTTGTTCTAAAGACTGCATCGCCTCAGCTTTCTGCGCTTCAATCTCATCGGCAGCTTTCTGCTTTTGAGCCGCTACTTCTTGCTGTGCCTCTTGAATTTTGCTGGCAGAAATTTTATCCGCCTCAGCTTTTGCCTGAGCAATAATATCTTGAGACTGACGACGAACATCCCTTAATTCATTGTCATACTGTGCTGCTAGCATTTCTGACTTTTCCTTAAGTTCTCGTGCCTCTTTTAAACTGTTACGCACATAATCTGTTCGCTGGTCGATGGCTTTGCCCAAAGGCTTATAAAGTAGTGCATTTAACACTGCCATCAAAATTAAAAACTGAAGCGCCATTAAAGGTAAAGTGGCGTTGATGTCGAACAAACCACCTTCAGTTGTGGTTTCCGCTGCTGCCTCAGCAGTTGCGAGGAAAATAGTCCAATATGTCATTATTCTTTAACCCTGTTTCTGTGACTTACATTAGAACCTAGATCTTATATTAGGTAATCTAATTACCAAGGTTTTTGGCGCTAAATATATGATTGAAATACCCGAACTCTAAACAAGCTAGAATTCGGGTCACCAGAAATATTGATTACGAGAAGGGGTTAGCAAATAACAATACGAGGGATACTACCAAACCGTAGATAGTTAACGCTTCCATGAACGCCAAACTAAGTAGTAGAGTACCGCGAATTTTACCTTCTGCTTCAGGCTGACGTGCAATACCTTCTACAGCTTGTCCAGCAGCATTACCTTGACCAATACCAGGACCGATTGCACCTAAACCTACAGCTAGGGCAGCAGCAACAACGGAAGCAGCAGCAACGATGGGTTCCATGATTTTTTTCCTTTAAACTAATGTGAATTAACGAAGTGAACGCAAGTCCCGTCCTTCTGGGGCGGGGTACTGTTCACAAATATTGAAATGATCGGCTTCTATTGCCATTAGGCTCGCGCCTAGGATTGAGATCGCAAACTATACTTAACAATATAGATAGTTAAAAATAGCTTGCTATCTATTGGGTGACGATCAACCCAAGATGTCGTGAAAGACCTAAGAATATTAAAAATTAGGCTATTCGTGATGTTCCTCTAACGCTTCACCAATGTAGGCTGCCGCTAGAGTCGCAAAAATAAGTGCTTGAATCGCGCTTAAAAATAATCCCAAAACCATCAGCGGCAGAGGTACGAAAAGAGGGACTAGGAGTACCAAAACTGCTACTACTAATTCGTCTGCCAAGATGTTTCCGAATAAACGAAAGCTAAGGGATAAAGGCTTAGTAAAATCTTCTAAAACCTTAAATGGTGCAAGGATTGGCGTTGGCTCTAGATATCCTGCAAAGTAGCCCAGACCCTTCTTTCTAATCCCCGCATAAAAATATGCAACAGAAGTAAGTAAAGCCAAAGCAACCGTGGTATTGATATCGTTTGTAGGTGCAGCTAGTTCACTATCGGGAATTTCAATCAATTTCCACGGAACTAATGCCCCAGACCAGTTAGATACGAAAATGAACAAAAACAAAGTGCCAACAAAAGGCACCCAGTCACGATATTCTTTCTCGCCAATCTGATCCTTTGCCAAATTTCTAATGAAATCCAGGACATACTCCATGAAGTTTTGCATTCCACTGGGTATTCTCTGAATATTTCTTGAGCCTAAAAAGGCCGCAATTACCAAAATGGCAATTACGAACCAAGATGCCATAAAAACTTGACCATGTAATTTTAAACCGCCTATTTCCCAATAAAAATGCTTACCTACTTCTAGTGAAGCGAGGGGAAATAATACAAGAGAATTAAAATTATTTAAAATTTCCATTTGGCGATGTTTTCCCCAGATATCGAGCTTTGTACTCCTCAAATACTTTGGCGAGTTCTTAACCACTAGATCACTCTATTTATCAGCTGGCATGAGGGTTGTTTGCAGCACATAGATAATGATCGCAGCTTTATAGGTCAAGAAGCCTAAAAATATCGGTACAATTTGCAATTGTTGCAGTTGTGTTGCAACTATAATTACTCCAGCGAGTAATGCCAGTCGAGTTGAACCGACACCTTTTTTAGAAGCGCCTATTCTTTCTACTTCTCTGGCTAACATTCCCAAATAAACCACGCCGACACAGGCTCCTAACAAGTAATTAAGAGCGGTATTGAGTGAATAAACTATCCAAACAGATACAAAGATAATCGCCGTTATGCCCAAAGTTACCAACAATAGGTTTTGTTTGAGTTGGTAAAATTCTTCCATTGAATTTCCTGTAGTCGCAGGAGATTCGGCTGAATTTAGGCTTTCGTCGGTGGTTGACGTTGGTTCTAGTTGATTGCTAGACAAGATTCGCTTTATTACTCAACTTTGGCTTACGCTGAACGTTAGATCTGGAATCACAGCACATTACTAGCAGATCCTCGATTTCTGAGAAAAAAAATAATTGGCTGCAATAGCCTCTTTACTCAATTCTACAGACAATCAGTTAGACCGCTAACATACTGTTACCCTAGTCCAGACAAGAAAAATCATATCACGCTCAAGTAACAATTATTAAAAATTTCTGAATCTGCTTTAAGTGGTTAATTCACTGATAGTCATAAACTAAAACAGTAAATATGTATTAACTAAATTACAGTTAATTAAAAATGTTGAATTTGTGACTAAATGCGATTACCCGCAGGGTACATTTGGCGATGGCAATAATCCTAGTCGTAATGAAGTCTGGGTAAGTGATGATTTTCGGGTTGATCTAGAAAGAGGTTATCTGTTGAATAATGGAGAACGCCTCAAGATTGGTCAAGATATTCATGAACAGGTATTAGTGACTTATTTTAATCCTAAGAGTGAACAGGCTAATCCTAAAACCACTATGGCTAATTAATATTTTAGCCAAACTTGATCTGCGAAGTTGCTATGGGTGGATTTATGTATGATGCTCAAGTTCTTCAAATACTTATTAGCTTAAAAAAGCTAAAAGCTAATGGCTAAAAGCTAATAGCTAACTTCTACATTAAATCACCGCCAGTATATAAATTAAATGTCAGAACTGTGATGAAGCTGTGGGATATTAGTTAGACAATGTTAAATCAATTATTAGTGGGGCGCTATCTTGTTAAGGAAGTTCTCGGGGAAGGAGGATTAGCGAAAACTTATATTGCAATTGATCAACATAAGCCTAGTCGCCCTCAATGCGTGGTCAAGATCCTAAAACCTGCAAGTAAGGATTCTAGTTTTTTACATATCGCCAGGCGTTTATTTAATACAGAAGCTCAAATTCTGGATAAGTTAGGCAAACATGGTCAGATTCCTCAGCTTCTGGCTTATTTTGAAGAAAATAAAGAGTTTTTTATCATTCAAGAGTATATTGCAGGACATACTCTGAGTACTGAACTTCCTACAGGGCATCGTTGGACAGAGAACAAAGTCATCCTGATGCTGCAAGATGTGCTGAAAACTTTAGCGTTTGTGCATGACTCTAGAGTAATTCATCGAGATCTTAAGCCCAGTAACTTAATTAGAAGAGATAAAGACGGGAAAATAGTTCTGATCGATTTTGGGGCGGTTAAACAAGTAGGAGATACTCGCATAACTACCAAGATGCCTCTTACTCCGAAAACAATTTCCATTGGTACTCAAGGGTATATGCCCCTAGAACAAGCAAGGGGAAAACCAAAGTTTAACAGTGATATTTATTCGCTAGGGATGACTGCTATCCAAGCTTTGACAGGTACTGATCCTTTCCATTTAGCAGAAGGCGCTGACGGTGAGGTAATTTGGCGAAACTACGCCAAGGTAAGTGATCCGTTGGCTGCTATACTCAATCAGATGGTGCGCTATAACTTTACCAATCGTTATCAGTCTGTATCAGAAGTTCAGCAAGCACTTGCCACATTAGATCATCCTGTTGTTCTACAAGTTACTTCTGGGGATAAACAGCAAGGTGGATCTTCTTCTGAGTCTGAGTTGCGAGAAACCAGAGTATCTCTAGAAAATAAGCTATTAGAAATTGAGACATTTGATACTGCTGTATCGGAATTAGAAACAGCCCTTGAGGATATTGTTCCTCCCCGAACTCCAGTTGAACCAAAAGAAACTAAAGTTTCCCTCAGCAATAGTGAGAATTTGGAACAGGTAAACATCCCAGAAGCAAGAATAGCTAAGAAACCACGGACAAGAGATTCCTGGAGTACCTGGGATCTTGATACTAGCCCGTCCGTTAAACCTCACAATACCTCTACTAAAACCGACCAGATAGATTCAAGGGAAGCTGATTTAGAAACCAAAGCAAAAAAACAGAATAAAAATGATTCTTGGAATTTATTAAACTCAGCCCCAGTTGCTAAACCTAAACAAGATCTAGCTGATAAACCAGTCAAAAATAAGCAAGTAGATCAAACCGCCGCAGTTCAAGTCAATTCTGAAGAGTCAAAGACAATACAAGATACCGCACCGCAAAAAGCACCAGTTAATCCTACTCCAGAGAGTAAAGAAACCAGAATATCATTAGGAAATAAACCTAGGGATGCTAGTTCTTTGGTTAATATCAAACAGACAAGATTATCTCTTAGTAACGAGCAAGATAATTCTCATTCAGCTTCAGAAGTAGCTCCTAAAGAAACAAAAATATCTGAAGGTAATTATAAATTTACAATAGCATTTTCTGCCACTGATGGTAATGAAACTAAAGCTTCTATTGATCGCAAAATAAAAGTAATTCCTTTAAATATTGCTAAAGATAAAATAAATAACCTCAACCTATCCACTTTAGCAATAATTAGTCTACCAATTAAGAAGATTAAGTTAGATCAAATAGCGATCGCAATTTCCCAAGCAGCTTCATCAATATCTAAACATTTATTAAAAATAAAGCCTAGTTTAGTATTAACTAAAAATAATAAATATGTCCTGCTAATTGGTTCTGGTGTTTCCCTGACAGCTATTGCTTTTTATTTTGGTTCTAAGCATTTTACATATCAGCAAAAATATTCTGAGGCAAAAATAACTTTACAAGAAATTAAAACCTTAAAAACAACCAAAAAATATCAAGAATGTATTCAACAAGCTCATGCTGCGACTGATAACCTGGCTAACTTCAATATTGATACAGCGTTACTTGTGCAAGATTGTTCTCAAGGACAGTTAAACGCTGCCAAAAAACTAGCAAAAGAAAGCAGATATAAAGATGCAATTAATTTGGCAACTGCAATCCCTACAGAGCAAGATATTTATGCAGAATCACAAGAGCTTATTACCCAATGGTCGAACAAAATTTATCAAATTGCCACCAATAAATATAACGAGGGTAATTTAGAACAGGCGATCGCAATTCTT
>JBCCDL010000149.1:0-9814 GCA_039030815.1 Cyanobacteria bacterium P01_A01_bin.83
CAGCAGCGGCGAAGAAAATGCTTGACGGTACGGGGCAAAAAGTCCTCGGTGTGATTGTTAACGGGGCAAATATGGACAATGAACCATACCACTACAATAGCCATTACTATGCCAGTCAAAATTAAGATGCAAAGTAAAGCGCAATAAGTTTTATTAGCTTATTGATTGATTAAAAAGCATCCATTCACTAGCGCTTAATCTAACTATATTATTTATCTTGATTGCCAATTCTATCTGCTACGAAGCTAGTCTGGCGAGTTAGACTAGCAGCTTGGAAAAAAAATATTTTAGGCGATGCTAATCAAAGGCATGACTATTGGATGTTACGGTTTGTAGCTGCACTGCCCGTAGCCTGGCAGCCCCGTTATTTTTAAAGGGTTAGCTTCACCTCAGGCGCCCTTGCCTAAGCCCTGAGTTCTTACAGCGGTGTGCAAACAAGTTAAGTACAGTTATAAAACCCAATCCCAATGAACAAGCAAAATAGGTGTACTTAATAAACCCGAACACTATTGTAGCTCTTTGTAATTTAAAAAAGTAACAATGTACAAATCATTCTCTAACTGTGCAGCCCCCTATTTTAAATTAATTCAAGTAGGAGTTAAGCCTATCTAGGCTAAATTCTGCTTGCTAATTTGCAATTAAAGTTACTTGGCTACAGGATTCTTGCATCCAACAATCTCCGACAGATTTTGGATTTATTGTCTTGAAAATAAAATTACAATTTAAGATATCTCTTAGTTTAAGAAAAGAGTATGAAACAATCAATTCGTCCTTTTGAGAATTTTTTCACGGTAGCGTCTTTACTACTCTTTTCACAAGGATTTTATACCGTTATTTTAGGCGGCGGTATTGGTGGAGATGAAGGAGACATCGATAGCGCTTTACTAAGGTTTTCATTTCTTGTTATCTACATGATAACTTTTGCTCTGCTTGGGTTTAGATTACCTGTAACGTTAGCTTTCCTCAAAACTAATCCCTGGATCTTGTTTTTGATTGGACTAGCAATATTTTCAGTTTCATGGTCGACCCTCCCTAGTCTTGCTTTTCGTAAAGTAGTTGCGCTAATTGGTTCTACCTCATTTGCTTTATACTTGGGTTCAAGATTTAGCTTTGAAGAGCAGCTTAAGCTATATGGCTGGACATTCGGCATTGCTCTATTTGTTAGTTTTTTGTTTGCTTTAGTCATTCCTGCATATGGAATTATGCCAACTGGCGCCTGGCGGGGAATTTATCCCCACAAAAACGGATTAGGGGAAAGTATGTTTGTCAGTTTTCTGACTTTCTATTTTTTGTCTATTTCTCGTAAAGACCACCAGTTACTATTTAAAATCTGTTGCTTGCTGTCAGTAGTCATAATTGTTTTAGGTCAATCCGCTACAGCCTTAATTAGCGTTTTGTTTATTTTCAGCACTGCGCAGGGATTAAAACTTATATCTTTAAAATCTAAAAAAAGCGTCTTTTTATTGTTGCTGTTTCTAATTTTCACAATCCTGCTCATATTTTCGTTGATGATCAATTTAAATGCCTTGCTTGGTCTTTATGATCGCGACATTACTTTAACAGGAAGAACTCCCCTGTGGGCTTCTTTGTGGGAATTTATTCAACTTAAACCGTGGCTGGGTTACGGATATGGGACTTTTTTCTCTAACCTACATCGCGAAACTGATATAATTTGGCAGATTCATGATTGGATTCCGCCAAATTCGCACAATGGCTATATTCACATCTGGCTAAATTTGGGAGTGATTGGACTAGCCGTATTTTCTTTGGGCTATTTCGGATGTGTATTTAATTCTCTCTTCAAATATTTAATTTCCCAGGAAACTCATATGTTATGGGTCTTTCTACTACTGCTTTACACAATTTTTTTCAATCTGACAGAAGTATCTTTCTTAAGTAGCGGTATGCTGTGGATTATATCTTTAGCGGCAATTTATTCCACTAAAATATCTCCCAATAAAATCAGATCTTTAAATTAACATATGCTCAGCAAGAAACTTGCTTCAATAATTAGTAAATTATTCAGTAGTGAAAGATACCGTAATTCATTTGCTCTGTTTAAATCTTTTATTCTGCAATTGATTGTACAAGGTATCTACTTTGTCATCTTGGCTCGTAGTTTTGCGCCAGATAGATATGGTGCATACGTCGGGATAGTCGCTATTGTGTCTATTTTCATGCCTTTTGCCACCTGGGGGAGCGAACAAGTTTTAATTCAATATGTATCTCGCGATCGCAATTTATTTCGCGAATATTGGGGAACGGCAATCCTGAAAACCTTATTTTTTGGGTCAGTTTGTATCAGCACTGTCTTAGTATTATGTAGCATAATTTCGATTCCGAATATTTCAATTTATGCGGTTTTTTTTGTAGCCTTAGCTAATCTTATTTTTTTGCGGCTGAACGATCTAGCAAGGGATAGTTTTTTGGCAGTAGGATTGTTGAACTATACAGGTAGGGCAATGTTCTTAGTCTCCTTGAATCGCTTTTTTGCCTCTGTCTTGATGATTGTCGCATTCAATAATCCGAGTATTGTGTTGTGGACAATATTATATTGTGGAGCAACATTTACAGCAGCGGTAATTTCTAGCTTGTTACTAGTTAAGCAGATAGACTATCCCCAGTTTAATTTAGCCAAGATATTTACCAAGTTACGCTTAGGACTCTCGTTTGCCATGGGTATTTCAGCCAGAAGTATTTATAATGACCTGGATAAATCGATGCTGGCAAAACTATCTACCCTAGAATCTGCGGGTATTTATGGTGCAGCATATCATATTCTCAATGTGGCATTTACGCCGATTATGTCCCTGGCTATGGCATCATACCGTAATTTTTTTCAGCAGGGAGTTTCAGGGATACAGGGAAGTTTCCAGCTCTGCAAAAAGTTACTGCCTTCATCCCTAGGCTACTCGTTACTAGCAATTCTGGGTTTGGCTATCGGCGCTCCTATTATACCTATTATGTTAGGTTCTGAATACAGTAATTCAGCGATCGCTTTAGTCTGGCTATCCCCGACAATTTTCTTCCGCACCATGCACCTTTTTGCGGCTGATACCTTAACAGGAGCCGATTTACAAAGTGTCAGAAGTGGGACTCAGGTCGTTGTAGCAATGATCAATGGGTTACTTAATTTTTGGTTAATTCCTCTATATAGTTGGTATGGTGCTATTTGGGCAACTATTGCTTCAGAATTTCTCTTAATGGTCTTTCTTTGGGGTGCTGTTTACCGATATTCCAGAAAATCTGTTTCATCTTAAAAGTAATTACTGATCAAGATTCTAAAAAAAATAAATGCCAGATCAAATATCTTCCCCGAAAACTACAGGCTTATTTGTGGTGTGGAAAAAATATCAGAGAAGACCAGAAGTTTTAGCTTCCCTCTTAGATTGTGAGCTAAAATTTATTCCCCATCTGTTTCGTAGCAAATATTTGCGTCCTTTAGATTACTTACTAAAACTAGTAATCAATCTTAAAGATATTTTGAGCAAAAAACCTCAGTTTGCGATCGCTCAATGCCCTCCTACTTACAGTGCTTTACCAGCATTAATTACGAAAACACCGTACGTAATTGATGCTCATAACCCTTTGTTTCAAGTGGAAATGTGGCAGAAATTGCCCTTAGCTCAAACAATAATCAAAAATTCGGCAGCAATAATTGTTCACAATGAGGAAATGTGCCAACTAGTTCAAGGCATGTATCCCTCAACCCAGCTATTTACTATCAGTGATCCGATTCAAGTCATTGCTCCTAAAATGCCAGTCAAACGTTTGGCAAAGCAAATTCTTGTGATTGCTTCATTCGATCCTTGGGATGAACCAGTGGAGTTGCTGATCGAAACAATGCGTCAGTTAACTGAGTACGAGTTTGTTATTACCGCTGATGTCAATAAACTGGATCATGAAACTGCAACCAGTTTACTAAAATTAAACAATGTTCAATTAACTGGCTTTTTAGCCACCGCAGAGTATCATCAAGTTCTTTGTTCTAGCCTAGCGGCGTTGGTCTTAACTACTAGTAATGCTACTCAGCCCAGTGGAGCATGCGAAGCGCTTTCTTCCAATACCCAATTAGTCATCAGCCGCACTTCTTTGACTCAAAAACTTTTTGGTGAGTGGGCGGTGTTGGTCGAGAATACCCCAGAGTCTCTTGTTCAGGCTATTCGTTCTCTATCTATTACCGAACTGGATCTATCTTCCTATCGCCAAGAATGGAACCAAGAGGTAGAACAAGAAATTGCTCAACTTAAAAATTTCATCGCGCAGCGCTAAATTAATAATTTTTAGTATAGTCGTTCCAATTAATTTCCGTATCATTATCATTTATTGGTTCGAGGGATTAGGGACTAGGGATTGCGGTGCGACCCCCTAAAGGGTTCGCTAGTTGCTCATGGGGGAGACCCCCAAGACCGCACTAGCTCACCGCGCCGTTTTACGGCGCTAGACAAAGGGCTTGCCCGCATGTACGCGCACCGTTGGGAACTGGGAAATTGAAAATAGTATTCTAGTACTTAAGGTTCTTATTTGGAATAACTATATAAGATTGTGTTTGTCAGAGTCGGTCACGGGATGCAAGCTTAATGCGCTGCGACTGACTTGCTCCAGTAAGCATTCAAATAGAGGATGTTGAGTAAATCGGATCTAGTATAATTAGGGCTGTGTGGGAGTAACAGGAAAATTTTGAGGTGCCGACAGATCAATCCCCGTCCCACGATCATATATTTCTATATTCCACTGTCCTGAGCGATTACCTTCAAATGAGATAAATCTGCCATTTCCGCTGATGCTAGGATGACGTACCTCTCCCACAAAGCTACTGGTTAAATTTTGGCTTTTGCTTTGGAGTCGGTCGTATAGGTAGATATCCGATTTACCCAACTGTTCTGAACGATATACAATGTAGCGTCCGTCTGCACTTAGATCTGCCTGAGACTGCATACTACCTGATTGATTTAATCCAGGGAGTGATATTATACGACGACTTTGGAGGTCATAAAGATAGACACTTCGTTTTGGTGCGCGATCGCTAGTATATACTAAATAGCGACCATTATAGGAAAAATTAGGATAGCCCTCGGCTGATGTGGAGTTTAAGCCAGAGGCAATGTTTTGTGTGGGAGGCGTAATATATCTCGAATTCTGACAACTACCTAAAGCCAAGATTGTGGTCGTCAGAATTGGCTTTAGAATAAGGTTAATTAATGACAGCTCAAATGATTTAGGAAACCACTTCATTCTGATTAATCTGCTCATTAACGTTAGGTAAGGTGCAGCAATTTACACTATCGAGACAAACTTTCCCCCATTGTAAAGACCAGCGTACTAATTCAACCCGATTGATAGCTCCAGTTTTCTTTAAAATATTGCTGATGTGATTGTCAACAGTTCTTTTGCTAATTTCCAGTTTCTGGGCAATTTTATGATTGCTTAAGCCAACAACAACTAGCTCGACAATTTCTAATTCCCGCGTTGACAACAATGCCTCATATCTAAGTTTTTCAGCTTCCATCGGTGTTACCCAGTATAACTACTTACTACATACCTTTATATTGTAAAAGGTAGTTTTGATAATTGATTATCAGTGAACTTGGAAATGAATTATTCTTTAACAATTAGGCTAAAGTTTGTAAGCTATTACTAATTATAATTGCGAATTCGTAATGTTTCGTTACTGATTTCGAGTAAAAGATCAAATTTAGATTTATAATGAGAGACTTGATTAGCAAACTATGATACAAAATAATTAGTTTGCTTTGGAGCTTAATTACATAAGTTGAACTGTGGTAAGTGCGAAGCTGTTAACCTTGAATTTGGTTAGGAGGCAGTTCGATTCTTGCCGTTCCCAAGTACTCGAATCGATGCTCGTGGCAAAAGATCATAGCGATTTTAATAATCTTTGGCTCAAAAATAAAAACTTCACACTATATTTACAGCCAAATTTACCAGCATATACGTAGCGGTTTTAGGCATTTTTTAGCAAATCTTTCACCAGGTTATCTTTAACCATCATTTGGCGAAACATTTCTAAAAGATATTCTTGAGCCTGTTCTTTGCTCAAGCTCTGTACTTGTTCTTGAAGTACCTTTAACTTAAATTGTTGCTCCATACTTAATTGACTTGATAAATTCATTGGCTTTACTCCTTAATTTTAGATATTACTTAGCTCAGACTGACTAAGAGTTAATTTGCAATCAATCTAGCACTGCCACTATAAAAAGTCCATAATGTCAAGGATTAATTAATTAAAGCAACAAAAAGTTATAAAATACTTATGGTAGAAGAGTCTTTTTGGTGTATTTGGATGCGGAAAAAATCTAAAGATCGACTATGCAGTAGAAACAGCGACTAATTTCCCGATATAGTACTTATTACAACGATAAACAAAAGTTATATGACAATGAATCCGATAAAAGACGCTCAAGAATTTTTTCAACAAAGCGCAGGAAAATGGCGATCGCAACGAACAACCCATCATCTTCCCTTTAGAAGGGCTGAGAGTGGCGGGTCTGATATCCAGGTAGAATTTCTTGATGCCGATGATCCAAAAATTGCTGCCATTTGTGAAATGCACAATGAAAATCCACAACAAGCAATAGGTGGAGCATTTGTTAGTTGGGATGGCTCAATGGCGTGGGATAAAGACAGCGAAGATCATAAAGGCACAACGGTCTTTGCGCTGATTCCTGAACCAAATAACCCCCGTAAAGGAAAACTACTAAGAGAAAGGGGGTATGCCGAAATTGTTCCAGTAGCAGGGCAATATCATATGGATGAAGAGGATGGACTGGTATTAATTACCGAATATGAAACTATGAGTATTATTGAACGCTTTTGGTTCGCCAGCCCCGATCTGCGCTTGAGAAGCAGTACTGTTAAAAGATTTGGCGGCTTTAATACAGCGACTTTTTGTGCTGAATCTCGGGTTAGCGAACTAGGAGGAGCCGAATGTACCTTAGAAAGCAGTGATACTCAGTCCTTTGCCATATCTGGATGGTAATTTCATTGAATAGTGAACATTGAACATTAAGCAAGTGTAGGAAATATTCAAGTACGGGACAAAAATAGATTGCTTGGATCTCCAAATTGCTACCCATTCCAACTTCGCTTTTAAAAGTTGTAGTTAGGAAGTAAAGCAAGCAGAAACAAACTCAGTACTCTGTAATAAATTGTTACTGTTGTTTATTTGCTGTCCCTAACTACCGTATGATTGGGACTAAGATTTTTAATATACTTTACAATAGGCGGAGGTTTTGACTTGTCTATTCCTTTATTGGGCTATAAGCCTAGCTCTCAAAATGTTCGTGTTAATGGATACGACATTGGGGGAGATGACCAACCAAAAATTTATTCAGCAGAGAATCTACTTTCTTTGTCTGAAATGAATGATTTGATCGAAGCAGCATATCGACAAATCTTTTTCTATGCTTTTCGCTCAGATCGTGAAAGATTTCTAGAGTCTCAGTTACGTAACGGTCAAATTACCGTCCGTGATTTTATCCGCGGATTGTTACTCTCAGAAACTTTCTACAATAGCTTCTACGCCAAAAACAGCAACTATCGCTTTGTTGAACAATGTGTTCAAAGAGTTTTAGGACGCGATGTTTATAATGAAAGAGAAAAAATTGCTTGGTCGATCAAAGTAGCCACCAAAGGTATTGAAGGATTCGTCGATGAATTATTAGACAGCGATGAATACATGGAAAACTTTGGCTACGATGTTGTGCCATACCAACGTCGTCGAGTACTTGCTAGTCGCGAACAGGGTGAACGTCCGTTCAACATTACATCTCCTCGCTATGACGAGTATTATCGTTCAATCTTAGGCTTTCCTCAAATTATTTGGCAAACCGAAGTTCGTCGTTATACTCCTCAAGAAGCCCAACCCAAAGCTGGAAGCCCAGCTCTATACTTAGATATGGCACGCAGTTTGCCTAATAGAGCCAATGCACCTAGCGCAGGTTCGGCAACAAACCTTGATTACTTGAGCAAGGTTCCTTATCGCAAAACTACTTAATATTGACAATAAGACTAGTTTGAATATTAGTAGTTGGCTTGTTAGGCTAGCTTGTTGGTAAGTTAGAGGGAAAGTTTTAAATTAGCTTCATAGTTTTAAGAGAAATTATGTTGTTAATTTGTAACTTCCCTCTTTTTAATTGCTTTGATTGAGAATTTATCAATTTAATAAGGTTGTGATGTGCCATATTGTTCTGGGGTAAATCCATGAAACGAGATCATAAGAAAATCTGAGAATGAAGCTGTGAATTAAGACATTTGAGTAAGATGTTATTTGCACAAGCATCAGGTTTTTCTCAGCTCTTTAGAATCAAAATTCAACCATTTTCCTATTTCAATTAAAAGTCATTGGAGAGTATAAAATCAGTTGTAAGCTTTGTTTAGACGTGGTATTCGCAGATGATAATTCCCGCATTTGTAAAAATAGTGTTCCTAGAACTGGAACTATCTTAAGACGACTCACTCTTAATTTACCGAGCCAAAATAATTCTAAATGCAGTCTCAAAATAAAACGTTACAAAGCTGGATTGGATAATCAGTTTGTCTTACAAATCTCACCTCATTCCAGTCTGTTATTCAATGGTTCGGACAAAATTTAATCGCCAACGGAATAATAGATATTTGAGCCTTATTTTGGACTGAGATAACTAACGATAAATTAGGCTTTGAGAGCTTTTTTCAAAAACTGCCCGAACTATTGTTGTTATAATCAATAAAAATTAAATTTGAGTCTTGCTATGCTGACAATAGCTAATTCCAAACTAAATTATATTTGGCGTTGCTAATTTAAAGTATGGTACATAGAGTATAACAAATTGTAGCTCTTGGCTCTTAGCGATTAGCTCTTGGCTTTAAGCATTTTGAAATCAAGTAAAAAGAATTATTTTATAAATCATACTCTAGTTATGCAACGCCTTATATTTAAATCTAATTTATAATTAAGCAGGACTATAATTTTAATATTTAATAACAATTAAGTGCTGGTATTTAAAGGCTTGCTTTTTAATTTACTGAAGTAGTATTTATGAAATTCAAAAATCGAATAAAACAATTAAAAGAGCTGACATGTAACAGATCTGTGACAACAAAGAATGCATCGTTGTACTTGATGATTACTATTCCAATTATCATTAATTCTTTAGTGGTTTCTGGTTTAATAGCATATTTTTCAAGTCAGCAAAATCACAAGCAGGTTAATAATATCGTTGACAATTATACAGACAGTATTAGCGATCGCTTGTTTTCTCATTTAGATAATTCTGAAGCAATAAAAGACATTAGTTATAATAATCAGAAAGTTCAATTATTTTCTCAAGTACTTAATAAATATTTGGCGCAGCTAAATTTCGAGTTTTCGACCAAACTGATTGTCATTAATAAAGATGGTTCAATCGTTGCCAGTAATTTTATAAAATCAGAAAATAGGTCATCTTTTACTGCTCAAGATGTTGTCAATTATCTCCAGCAAAAAATTCGCACATTCTCTAATCCAAATCAAACTCAACAGTTTAGCTTTGAAATCAATCAGCAGTATTTTGTCGGACAAGTAACTCCCTGGCAAAATAAAGAATTAGGTTTAAACTTGCTAGTGATAGTAGCTGTTTCTAAATCAGAATTGGTGAGTAGCTCAGTAGAGAATAGAAATGACCCAAAACTAAGATATTTAACTTATTTGTTGCCGTCTACTCTTTTAGGAATACTGAATTATATCTGGATAACATCATTGATCAAAGATTCAAGCCAATCAATATCAGAAATGGGTTTGCTGGGCACCAAACCTATTAAGAACCCAATTAATAAA
>JBCCDL010000150.1:0-9763 GCA_039030815.1 Cyanobacteria bacterium P01_A01_bin.83
AGCCGTCTTCGACAAATTTGTTCCACATAGCAGCGTTACCAAAAATAAATTAAGAGCTAGAAAAATTATGGTTTTAACTCATACCCAAAACTTATCAACTCAAGCAACCATATCTGATGTGACAGGAAAAAGTGTCCCTGTGGCTTATACCAAAACTAAACTAAGGGATATAAATCCTCGAATGGAGACTCGCGCTTGTTATCCTCATTCGAGAACAAGTACTCAAAGGGTGCCAATGGTTGTACCGCCTCGCATATGAGGTCATTAGATACTTAAAGTAATTATTAATTCAGTGAAGAATATGATGCCAGTTCAATCGCGACCGCATTCTCATTCTTATCATCAACTTGCTGAAGCAGAGGTTGTTCAGAAGTTTAAAAGTAATTTAGAAGCAGGTTTATCTCCAGAAGAAGTTGCCAGTCGCTACGAAAAGTATGGTCTAAATGAACTACAGTTCAAGCCAGGTAAACCAGCCTGGCTGAAATTTCTGCTGCAATTTCATCAACCTCTGCTGTACATTCTATTGCTAGCAGGGGCAATCAAAGCAATCTTAGGTTCATGGGCGAATGCTGCCGTAATTTGGGGCGTGACGGTGATTAATGCAGTGATTGGCTATGTGCAGGAGGCACAGGCAGAAGGAGCGATCGCTTCTTTGGCAAAATCTGTCACCACAGAAGTTACTGTGTTACGAGAAAGACAAACCCTACGAATACCCTCTCAGGATTTGGTGCCAGGGGATATAGTTTTGCTGGCATCAGGAGATAAAGTCCCCGCAGATTTGAGACTGCTAAAGTTGCGTAGTTTACAAATAGATGAATCTGCTTTAACAGGGGAATCTGTTCCTGTAAATAAATCAACAAAACCCTTGCCAGCAGAGACACCTCTGGCAGAAAGGACAAACATGGCGTATGCGGGGAGTTTTGTTACTTTTGGACAGGGTAAAGGTATAGTTGTCGCCACAGCAAATGATACCGAAGTAGGTCAAATCTCGCAATCGATGGAACAGAGAGTTAGCCTGACAACTCCCCTGACTCGCAAATTTGCTAAGTTTAGCCGTACCTTACTCTACGCAGTTTTGACTCTAGCAACCCTCACTTTTGCCATCGGTTTGGGACAGGGTGAATCCTGGATCTACATGTTTGAAGCTACTATTGCCCTGGCAGTTAGTGCCATTCCTGAAGGGCTACCCGCAGTAGTTACCATTACCCTAGCAATTGGAGTTAATCGCATGGCAAGTCGTAATGCCATTATTCGCAAACTTCCTGCGGTTGAGGCTTTGGGTAGTGCTACCGTTATTTGTTCTGATAAAACGGGAACCCTAACCGAAAATCAAATGACCGTACAGAGTATTTATGTGGGAGATCAATATTATGCAATCAGTGGTAGTGGCTATAGTCCCAGAGGAGAGATTAGTCAGGTAATCGACGGTAAAGATGTCAGTCCTTTTGAATCTGGATTACCTCCAGGTTTAGAGGAATGTCTGATGGCTGGGATACTCTGTAACGACTCGCAATTAAAACAAGCAGACTCAGATTGGTCTGTTGTAGGAGATCCCACCGAAGGGGCATTAATCGCCGCCGCTGCCAAAGCTAGTCTTAGTCAATCTGGTCTTGCTGCCTCAAAACCAAGATTGGACTCTATTCCCTTTGAGTCTCAATATCAATACATGGCAACCTTACATGATGGAATAACTCCTATCATTTACATCAAAGGTTCGGTCGAGTCGCTAATGAGTCGTTGTTCACAGATGATCAATCACATGGGTGAAATCTCTGTTTTTGAACGCTCATATATAGAGCAAGCAGTGGCGATCATGGCGCGAAAAGGATTGCGAGTGTTAGCTTTTGCCAAAAAAGAAATAAGTCCCGATCAGCATGCCCTAGACCATGATGACATCGCAACAGGCTTAATTTTTCTTGGTCTACAGGGAATGATCGACCCCCCAAGACCAGAAGCGATCGCCGCAGTTCATGCCTGTCAGGGTGCGGGAATTCAGGTAAAAATGATTACTGGCGATCATATTACCACCGCCCAAGCGATCGCTCGTAAGATGGGCATCGACCAGACAAAATGGGTGTTGGCTTTTGAGGGCAAACAACTAGAGAAAATGAGCGACACCGAAATTGCTCAAGCAGCGTCAGATGGTTCGGTATTTGCTAGGGTTGCCCCGATTCAAAAACTGCGACTGGTGGAGGCACTCCAGTCTCAAGGGGAAATTGTGGCAATGACTGGAGATGGGGTCAATGATGCCCCTGCCCTCAAGCAAGCAGACATTGGCATTGCCATGGGCAAGGGGGGAACAGAAGTGGCACGAGAATCTGCTGATATGTTACTGACAGATGATAACTTTGCCTCGATTGAAGCTGCGGTGGAAGAAGGGCGTACCGTATATCAAAATCTGCGAAAAGCGATCGCCTTTCTCTTACCTGTTAACGGTGGCGAATCGATGACTATTCTAATTAGTGCCTTGCTAGCGAGGGATTTACCGATTCTCTCTTTACAGGTGCTATGGCTGAATATGATCAACTCTATTACTATGACTGTTCCTCTGGCATTTGAACCAAAATCTCAGGGAATGATGCAACAGCCTCCACTCAATCCTCATCAACCGCTACTCAACCGTAAGCTATTAATGCGAATCTTAGCGGTATCCCTGTTTAACTGGATTCTAATTTTTGGCATGTTTGAATGGGCGAAATCAACTACAGGAGATATTGCGGTTGCTCGTACGATGGCAATTCAAGCACTGGTGGCAGCCAGGATTATATATCTTCTAAGTATTAGTCAATTGGGAATAAATATAGCTAATTATCTACGTGGGAGAACGAGGGCGATAATCAAGGCACCAATGCTAATTTTAGGCACAATTGCTGCTGTTGCATTACAAATTGTTTTCAGTCAATGGGGTGTAATGAATACTTTATTTGAAACAGCACCACTTACTTTAAATCAATGGCTCATTTGTTTGTTGCCCATGCTACCTATGATACCAATGGCGATCTGGGTACACTTTGTTGACCCTCTCTAAAATACTTTTTTCATCTGAGAGCGAAAATAAAGTCTCCTAAGATCTGGTTTGGTTGTCAACTCAGAAAATATAGGAGACTGGCACACACTATTACTTATTACTGCACCAAATCTTGACTCATATGTCTATTAAATTAAACAAAAGTCAGGTCAACAGTTGGATCTAGTTCGGCGATCGCTGTATCACTATTGCTAACAGATGCAATTAAGTCAAAATCACCTGATCCATCACCAAGGGAAATCAGATTAGTCGAGCCTAGATTTACGATCTCATAGTCTTCAAGAACTCCACTAAGCTGAATTACGTCTTCACCAGTAGTAAAGTCTGCAATGGTGGCAAAATCACCTGTGCCTTCGCTACTGTTGAAGACAGTGGTTTCGGTTCCTAACACAAAAGTGTCGGCACCCGCTTCTCCAGTCAAAGTATCTAAACCTGATACACCACCAATTAGAGTGTCAGCACCATCTCCACCTAGTAAATCGTCATTGCCCTCTTCACCATCAATGCGGTTATCACTAGCATCGCCAGTAAGAACATCATCAAAAGTCGTACCAGTAAGGTTTTCAATCGAGGTAAAAGTATCAATTACCTCTACATCGTCAGCATTGGTATAAATTGCTTCTCCATCCTCTAAACTAGCCTCTAATTCAAAAGGAAGATCGAAGAAAGTAACCATATCGCTACCTTCTCCTCCATCAACCACATCAACGCCAACAGCAGGCGCCAAAACATCATCACCAGCACCACCTAGCAAGGTATCAGCACCGCCTTTGCCACTTAGAGAGTCATTACCACCGAGTCCTTCGAGGGAGTTATCTTCATCATCACCCACTAGGACATCATCTAATTCCGTAGCCACAATATCAGTAATGCCTTCTAGAGTGTCGGTTTCTACTGCTGGACTATTAACCACGTCTGGTTCACCGAAGAAAAAGATCTGACCACCATTGACTAAATCTAATTCATTAATGGTTCCTCCTTTGATATCAGCTTGTAAATCTGCCAAAATTAATGAGCCAGGTTCTTCACCAAATAAATCGGAAACATCCAGAGTACCTGAAGTTTCCCATTCTCCAGGATCGTCAGCAGCATCATCAAAAGAGCCAAAGGGCAGAACCACATCCCGATTGACTTCAACTACTTGTTCGGTTAAAGCATTACCATCTTCGTCGAAGTTATTAGGATCAACTTTAATAATTGAGGCTTCTGTATCATTAACGGCTAGTACCTCGGGGTCGCCAAATTCAAAAGGAGATGCCTCATCTTCGTTGACGTAGACAAATCCATCGTCAGCCCAGTCTAAATTGTCTGGATTACGCAGACCCAGTGCAGGATCGGTATCGCCATCATAGATAACATTTAGGGTGGCAGCAGGACTTTCTCCTGTAAAATCAAAATCTGCTGTGGTTATACTACCAACAAGGTCAAAAGGATCAACCTCATTTTCTGCAGCTTCAACAAAGGTTGAGCCATCATCTGCAGTAACGATTTCTAAGTCACCATCAAAGCCAGATCCAGTTATACCAAAGACAGCTTCTGAACCATCTTCAGGATTGGTTGCAACATCTTCAACACGGCTAAAGAAAGTCGCCCCCAATTCTAAAGCTTCAGTTTGCAAAGTACCTTGGAGGGCAAAACCAAAGTCATCAAATCCTGGCTCTCCAGCCATACTAGGATCAAAGGATGTTTGTTTGACAAAAGTACCTTCTGATATGTCTCCCGCTTCGCTAAACTCTGTATGAGCCAGATCGTTGGTAGGGTCGTCATCTAAATTGACGTTAGGCACCCAAACCATTAGGTCGCCACCGTCTAAACCATTACGCTCTAAGAAACTAGCATCCTCGCTAGTGTCTTTTTCCCCGACATAAAGATAAAGGGTATTGAACACTGCTTGGTCATCTCCCAAGAGGAACGCTACTTTATCTTCAGTGCCAGTATCAATTGCGGTAAGATTCTCAAAGCTACCCCGACCTAGGAATGGTAGAGCGTGTAAATCTCCAGTTTCAGCATCGAGAGCATAATTAAGCCCGTCTGGCTCTTCTTCACCAAAGAAATAAATTGTGTCTTCAAGGTTAAATGTTCCTGCTTCAAAAAGACTGCCAGAACAAATATCTTCAAAACCAAGACTTTCTCCTCCTGCTTTATTGATGGGGATGTCTTCAATAGAAGAAATCATTTCACCATCAATACCAAATACATTGTTGTATGCCAGCCCACCATCGACAATAGTTTTGGTGGCAATGTCGATATCGTAATAGTGAACTCGCGCTCCAATAAGCTCTAGTTCATTTTCTGTACCTACGTTAACCAGGTAAGGAGTTCCTTCATCGTCATTAATCTCAGAATTAATAAAAACTCTAACTGTAGAGTCATCGAGAGTCATGGCTCCAATACCGTCGAGAATGCCAGTAGGAGTAAAGTCTCCTGCACTCGAAGGGTTCAGTGCGCCAGTAGTGCCAGTGATAGTTTCACCAATGGTATAAATTGGTTGCACACCGATTCCGTTGACCCCAAAGACCATCGATGCTTGGGGTGTAATAAAGCCTGGAGCAGAATCATCAACTGTTGTAGCTGTTCCTGCATTTAAATCAACAAATACTTCTGTTTCTGATTCCGTAAAGTCGGCAGTAGTAGTACTTGATAAAACTTCTTCCCCTGCACTCGCAACAAAGCTTTCCATAGTATTTTTCCTTGTGAATTACAAAGACTGGTGATTTTTTTATGGCAACTAATTGTAATTAGCTAATTAATAGATAAGGTTATAAATAGCTAAAATAAAAATAGCTTTTAATACCTAAAATCAATCAAGTCTAAAATTTGCTAACCACCCTTTTAAACTCACACGACATAGTTAAGAAATGGCAATGAAAAACTTATGAATAGACTATTTTAGCAAACAAAATTTTTCGTTATTTAACTATATGTTTATCCGATTTACTTGAAAATATATTTGGATTGATTTAACAATATCTTGATTATTGGTAAATAAAATAAGATGCTAATAGCTTAAAGCGAAATGAGGATTGCCTGAAAATAGTCTGTCTTTTTAGCTTAAACAGCAAAATAACATATTTTATTTATTTACAAGATTAGCAATCTAAAGTTTTTATTAATTATTTTAATTATTTCAATTATCTGACAGATAATTTGTGGGCTTAATTAAAGAGATATCTCGCAAAAAAATAGCTTATAGTTGTAATTGTTAATAAGCTACTTTGCTGATTAATTGCTATTTTATTCTTGTAAACTAAAAATCGCTCAATCAAAAATACAAAGCTTTGATAAGCTTTAAAATAAAATGAAAGCTAGCTTAAAAAATATTGTATGAAAGGCAAATATAGCGTTTTTTAAATGGGTAAGACACAGTTTTTCCTCTGATTGACTGAATAGTGGAGTTGGCAGAAGTATGTATAATCTTGATCGAGGTAAATTATATCTTTGATGATATATGCGTTTTATGATAAGGTAGTTTATGACTTGGGTTGTTGAATTTCATCCACTGTTTGCGGAAGAATATCATGGGTTTTCAGAAGCTGTACAGGACAGATTACTAGAAGAAATCGCCATGCTTGAGGAATTTGGTTCTCAGCTTGGTAGACCGATAGTAGACACCCTCAACAATTCTAAGCATAGTAATATGAAAGAATTAAGGTTTAATGCAGACAACGGGGTATGGCGTACAGCCTTTGCCTTCGATCCAGAGAGAAAAGCAATCTTACTGGTTGCAGGTGACAAATCACGAAGCAGTCAAAAACGCTTTTACAAACGGTTACTCAAGAAAGCCGACGAACGTTATAGCGACCATTTGCGAAGATTGAAGGAGGACAAGGCATGAGTAAAGGGAAAATTTTACAAGAAATCTGGGACAATCTACCAGAGGAACGCCGAAAAGATATTGAAGCCCGTGCTGCCGACAAAATAGAAGCTTATCGCAGCCTACAAGCGTTACGTAGCGCAGCAGGATTAACCCAAGCCAAAGTTTCTGAAGCTCTGGAAATGTCCCAGGGTAACGTCTCTCGTCTGGAGAAAAATTCCGATATGTTGCTTTCTACCCTGCAAAAATATGTTGAGGCTGTCGGCGGCAAACTAAACTTGACGGTAGAACTACCAAACAAACCTCCTATTGCCTTAACGGGCTTGGGAGATCTAATCGAACATTCTTCTCCAGAAACAGAACAACATCGTAAATAACTTTTTCTATTTAATAACTGTAAAGATTTGGCACTGCTCAATCAAAAATAAACGCAAGCCCAGCTATTGATAGAGAAATTCAGCAAACTCTATGCTCCCTAAAAAACATCGTCTAAAATAGTGGCTTCAAACCAGATTAATTTACAGGCTTCAACAATCTATAAACGCTAAATTTAGATCGTTGGTAGTCCCTCATTAAAATACTTATTTTAGTCCCTGAAGCTCGATGCTTTCTAAGTTCTTGGAGCTTTTCTGGCGCTAATTTATTCCTTCTGCCGAAAGATATTCTCCTGACTGCCTGACACAAGTACCTCAAACCCTTTTACTGTATAGATTTTGCTTTTTGTACTCAAAAGCTGTTTTTTGATAAAGCGATTGCGAAGCTAGCCGCAGGCATCGCGTCAAAGCATTAAAATAGCATACTGAGAAAATCCAATTTCTACGAAAAATATAGGATTGACATAGATGTGTCAGGCAGCCAGGATATTCTCTTCTCCTTTGCCCTAGCACGCTTTTGTATAGCAATGGAACAATTTTGGTCGGTAAGGAAAATTAAAGTGCTGAAACCCTTATATATAAAGGATTTTAATTTTAGGAATCAAATTTTACTGCGATCGCTAAATATACAAGATGAGCATTTTGAGTTAGTGTCCCACTTTGAACTTTTATTTCAGGAGCATTTAAATGGAGACATTAGGAGCAAAGTTACTTAAAGCTATTTACGATCAAGATATCAATAGTTTGGATGAACTACTAAAAACTAACACGTTATCCGTTAATTCTCAAGATGATGACCGAAAAAGCATTACAATTTGGGCAACTATATTGGGCTATACAGAAATAGTTCAGTTTTTACTTGAGAATGATGCAGATGTTAATCATCAAGATAATGATGGTTGTACTGCACTAATTTACGCATCATTAGAAGGACATATAGATATAGTCGAAATATTATTAAACTATGGTGCAGATGTTAATCATCAAGATAATGATGGTTGTACTGCATTAATTTACGCATCGAAAATGAATCATTCTAATATTATTGAATTACTAATTTCTAATGGTGGTGATATAAATACAAAAGATTGCAAAAATCGTACTGCTGTTCAATGGTCACTAATTTTTGGAAATAATTCTGATGCTACAATTATTTTGATTAAATCAGGAGCAAATATTGAGGAAGAAGATGAAGATGGAGAAACAATTTTAATAAAAGCAATAAAAACAAGATCTCTCGAAATTATTGATGCCCTTGTATTTGTCGGAGCAAATTTGAATGTTAAAATTGAAGATAATATATCTGCTTTAAAACTTGCAAGAACTAGGCAAACAGAATACAGAAAAATAGCTGATAAATTGGAACAATTTGGTGCTTTAGTATTGCCAGATTAATTTTATTGCCTAGAAGAGAACACAGAGAAAAGCGAGAGCCTAATTTAAGGATAGGAGAAATATAGAGTAATATCAATGATAGATTTAGAAGATTACTTATTCCCCAAAGACACTAAAAATACTTTTATATTTAGGGCTTGCGGTGCTGTGCCCTTTATTACTTACGAGCCAATATTTTGTAAGTCCTAATTTAACTTTGTACGGCTATATATAGCGATCGCACTATTTTCGTAGCGTTTACTAGTAAGCAATCGACATTCTCATTTGCGAAACAGAGAAAACTGTCTTTAACTAGGGCAAGCTTATACTCTTGCTTACCTAAGGAATATTTCTATAACAAGATTAAGGGCAATTTAGAGGGATTTTAGAGGGATTAAAGAATAGTGCCACAGACATAATCTTTGCTCCCCCTTCGCTTGCAATTAAATAAAATCTACCAACTAGATTTAACAACTCCAGGCAGTAAGCCTTCGTGCGCCCATTCCCGCAAAACGTTACGAGATAAGCCAAAATCACGATAATAACCCCTGGGTCTACCTGTAACCATGCAGCGGTTGCGTTTGCGAGTAGCGGAGCTATCTCGGGGTAATCTTTGGATTTGACGACTAATTTCGAGTTTTTGAGCGGCAGAAGTAGCAGTACGTAGTTGTTCCTTTAGATCTGCTCTTTTTTCCGCATATTTTTCTACTAAGCGAGCGCGTTTCTTTTCACGCTCCACCATTCCTTTCTTTGCCATAAATTTTTATTAGTTTTTAAAATAAACACACAGTCTCTGATTATAACTCTAACTTAGTTAACAATGTTGATTGTTGATTGTTGATTGTTGATTGTTCATTGCTCATTGCTCATTGCTCATTGCTCATTGCTCATTGCTCATTGCTCATTGCTCATTGCTCATTGCTCATTGATGAATGCTGCTGAGAACTTGATGGCAACATGGAATTAGCGAAGTCGATTGCCTGCTGGGGAGTAGAGATTTTATTTTCAATTTGAGCTATCTGAATTTCGGTGAGTAACTTGCCAATCAAAGGAGAAGGAGGCAAATTAAGGCTATTGATTAAATCGTTTCCCGTAATTAAACTTTGGGGATGAGCCACTAAATCGGCGGGGTCTAGATAACGCTTAATTAAAGGTTGGATAATTTCTAAGGTG
>JBCCDL010000151.1:0-9749 GCA_039030815.1 Cyanobacteria bacterium P01_A01_bin.83
AAATACTGTTGATGTTCTTCGGTTGCCAAATAGTAATCTTTTGCGGGTTTAATTTCAGTTACGATATCTCGCTCATACTTTCCTGACTGCTGTAACTGTTGTTTCGATTTACGAGCAATTTGCTCTTGTTCGGGATTGTGATAAAAAATTACTGAACGATATTGTTCTCCTCTGTCTGCACCCTGGCGGTTAAGGCTTGTAGGGTCGTGCATTTGCCAGAAAATATTTAATAATTCTTGGTAACTAACTATTGCTGGGTCGTATTCAATTTGAGCCACTTCAGCATGACCAGTTATTCTCGCCACCACATCTAGATAAGAAGGATTAGCAAAGTCCCCTCCCATATAGCCCACTGAGGTTTTAGTTACTCCTGGTATCGAGCCAAATTCATGTTCCGTCTTCCAGAAACATCCTGCACCAAAGGTTGCTATTGCTTGGGAGAGAATTTTTGATGACATATAGACATGTAATTGAATAGTTATTGATTAGTCTGGCTATCACAATATATCACCTAGCATTGCCCTAATCACAATCATTGATGATCTGTATCAATCATCATTTTGAAGCCAAAAATTATGATTAGTAACAAGAAATATAATTTATGGAGACAATGGGAATGATTAAAACTCAATACTTTTCTACATCTACACACAAACATTCTGATTGGTCTTTTTTGCCTTCTATGTTTAGTGGAATGGCAGGAATAGTTATCGGCTTGATTATTGGGTCAGTTTTAGGGTGGATTTAGATTAATAATTATTTGAGCGAGATTGACTATGCGATCGAGATTTCGCTCTGCATACTTCCATTTTTTCTTTGTTTTCCTTTTTAGCTTGATAGCTAGTTTAAACTATAATTATTTTGGTTTAATTTTTAGTTATTATAAATAATTAGCAAGAAGATAATAAAAAGCTTTTTGTCTTTTTTATTTCCTGAAAAAAGTTTGTAAGACTATATAATGCTCTTTAAGCCTAGTTGCTAAATTTTAGTTATTCTAAGGTTAAACGATTTAAAATGCGGTGGGCAAGTTGGTTAGCTGGTACTGGTTTATTGACAAAATCATTAGCGCCACTGGCAAACACTTCAGCAGAAATAGCCGCATCATCATGGATACTTAAAAACAGAACTGGTAATTTGCTCCAATAGGGATGGGTGCGGAGAACTCGACACAGTTCAATCCCGCTAAGGTAGGGCATTTCAATATCTAATACTAAAAGATCGGGAGTAACTGCTTGGAGAACGTCCCAAAATTGTCTAGGGTCATCTAGGGTAGTTAGTTTAAATCCCCAAGGCTGGAGTAAGGTAGGTAACACTTTTAAAAGTTCTGTGTCATCATCGACAATCATAATCTTTTTGCCCAAAGAAGAATATTGGGTAACTTTTTGGCAAAAAGCAATAATTTGCTGAGAATTTACTGGTCGAGTCAAGTAGAATTTACCACCATGTCTCGCCACTAGTAATCGATCTGCAAAGTGATCGCGATCAGCAATTACAATTACAGGTATAGCTGGTCTGAGTAATTTGAATTCAGCAATTATCGCCAAATAATCCTCCAGGCTTGCTGATTGGGCAGTATTTTCTCTAAAGGATATATCCAACAAGACTACATCTGGAAGTTGTTCTTGGTTAGTTGATGCTTGTTCAAGCCAAAGTTGCACCTGGTCTGGAGTAGGAATTACCAAAGTGCGAATCTCTTGGGATTGTGCTTCGGGTATTAACTGTTGGGCAAAGTTAAGATCCTCACTAACGATTAATAACAAAGGTGAATCAGCAACTAGCTTTTGGGATAATTGTTCTATCACCTGCTGTTTGCTAGTCATTTCTTGTCTTAAAGTCTCTAATTTACTTCTCAAAAGAATTAATTCTCCTGAGTTGAGTTCCAGATAATTTTGCAGTAGTTGTTCTATTTCTTTAGCCAATCGAGAAGCCCTATCCAAGCCAAACTGTCCTAGATTTCCTGCCAGACTATGAGCAATCACAATTGCCGATAAGCGATCGCTCAGATTAAGATTGCCTTCATTAAGGGAATCAATAGCTTGTCCTAAAGTTATTAGCTGCTGTTCTCTTTGAGAAGAGTATTTTTCCCAGATAACCTTTAAAGCTGCTAAATGTTGCTGGCGCTTATCTAACTTGGAAGTACTAGGGATAGTTGATGGTATGGATGCAATATCCTGAGAGGTGTGGGGTAAATCTGCATCTTTGGCAGCAGAATTTGTGGGAGAGGGTTTAAGACAATAGCCTTGTCCTCTAACGGTGACAATCAGATCGCTGGGAAAGCCAGCCTGCTTTAGCTTTTGGCGTAAACGACGTAAATGAGAACGAACTGTGGCGATCGCTGGATATTCTGTAGATGACCACAGGCGATCAATAATGTCTTCAACGGAGAAAATTTCTAGACTATGGCGCATGAACAGTTCTAATAGACGATATTCTGTTGCCGTTAGAGATAGTGACTTATCGTGATAAATAACTTCATTACTACAGGGATTAAGGTGCAAATCTCCCCAACGTAATACAGGCAAGAATTCGCAATTTAAACGACGCAATAAAGCCCGAATACGAGCCGCTAATTCTTCGATATCAAAGGGTTTGCAAATATAGTCATCGGCACCAGCATCCAAACCTCTAATTTTATTTTGACTACCATCACGGGAGGTCAATAATATAATCGGAGTGGTATAGTCATGTTCGCGGAAACGCTGGCATAATTTAATCCCATCTAGTTTTGGCAAAGACCAGTCTAATATTATTAGATCATAAGGATAAGTGGAACCATAGATCCAGCCTTGTTCGCCATCAGTCGCTACATCTACTACATAGCTTTGTTGAACTAGAGTTTTTGTTAATAATTCGATTAAAACTTGATCGTCATCTACTATTAAAATTCTCATTATTAAATAAGCAAATATAGTCGTTTTTAGTTAGTTAGCTCTTCGTTTTTAATTTTTAAATTTAATTGATCTGCTCTGCTCATTTAAAAGCCAGATCAAGCAATTAATTTATGTGGATTTATCCTATAAAAATAGAACTATTATTAATGTATAAATTAATAATTATCGCGCCTATTTTTTTGAGCAATAAATAAATATCAGTCACTGGCGTTTTTAAGCTTTTTTAAGAGCTGAAGTGTTTTATGATCTTGTTCACCTGAGAAATATTTATCAAGAACGCTGACAAAAATCGTATCTGATGCGACACAGTCAAACAAAGTCATAGAAGATTTAAGCTTAAGATCATCAGGATAGCCCAAGATTTCTAAAGCCGATTTTCCTTCAATATTAAGAATCGCATTGGCACATTCTAAAAGTCTCTTACCTAAAATAGGATGATTTAGATATGCCCTGGCTTCTTCAATACTCTTTATGCCATAATGTCTTGCCGTTGCACTACGACCTAATCCATCAAGTTGCGGAAATATATACCACATCCAATGGGATCGCTTACTGCCGTTTTTTAATTCTAGTAAAGCGCTATTATAGACATTTTCTTGTGCGCTAATAAAGCGATTTAAGTTAAACAAATCGTCTTGATTAATTATATTATTTGCTTTGATCATAGTTTGATTACTGATTGCTTTAGTGGGCAAAAGGATAACTTTGTTCTTAATAATAAAAATTTACTGTTGTTGCTCACCCTATAAATGATTATTGTTGACTGTTGACTGTTGACTGTTGACTGTTGACTGTTGACTGTTGACTGTTGACTGTTGACTGATTTATTCCATCTCCCAACCCAATATCTTTGCTATCTGACTGGCAAGAGTCATCGAATTAAATGGTTTAGTAATAACATCAACTACCCCTAAACTTTGAAACTGATTTTTTTCTTCTGCCTGAGCTTTAGCCGTGAGAAAAATTACGGGAATAGTGCTAGTTTGCTCATTAGCTTTTAATTGCGACAAGGTGTCAATGCCGTCCATTTCAGGCATCATTACGTCCAGAAGAATAGCGTCTGGTTGTTGATTTTGTGCTAGATCTATCCCTTCTAAACCAGAAGAAGCGATCGCAACTTGCCAACCAGCTTCAATACTTATTCCTACTTGAACTACTTCTTGAATTGTTTCCTCATCGTCGATGAGTAAGATATTTTTATGGTTCATGGCGATCGCTCTCTAGTTGAATTAGTTGGGGTAAGGTGAAATAAAAAGTGCTACCTTGTTCTAAGCAACTTTCTGCCCAAATTTGACCGCCATGTCCTTCAATAATTTGGCGACAAATAGCTAAACCCAAACCAGTACCACCTTTTTTACGGGAATCGGAAGAATCTACCTGTTGAAACCTTTCAAAGATTGTTTCGAGGCGATCTTGAGGAATACCCTGTCCTTGATCTCTAACGACAAAAGTAATGTATTCAATTAAGGGTTGTTTACTCTGGCTATGATTCTGGGGTTTGATTGCTGCTGATAAGGCTACGGTACTATCGGGAGGCGAAAATTTAATGGCATTACTGACCAGATTAGTAAGAGTTTGGACAATATAATCTCGATCTGCCCAAACCACTAAATTATTTGACTGAAATGAAAGCTTGATACCCTGTTGTTGTGCCAAAGTTGTCATGGCTTGGACAGCTTCACGCATCAATTCTTTAGCCTGGCAAGCTTGTTTATTCATGGTAATCTTGCCTGATTGAATCCGCTGGAGATCGAGAACATTATTTACTAAATGTACCAGCCGTTCAGTTTGTTGATCGGCAATGGTCAACATCCGCTCTCCCTGAGTAGAAAGGCTGCCAAGCATACCTGTGGCGAGAATTTTGAGGGAGCTATGGATCGAAGTAAGAGGGGTACGAAGTTCATGGCTCACTACGGAGATAAATTCATCCTTCATCCGCTCAATGGCTTTGCGATCGCTGATATCGCTGGTCAGGGCAAAAAAGCCTTGAATTGTCTGTTGCTCCTGAATATGGGGGATATAGGTAACGCTCAAGGCATGGACAGATCCATCTTGTAACATCAGCTCTCGCTCATAGGTAACGGATTCCCCTGTGAGTGCCGTTGCCACATACTGACTAATTTGTTGGTATTCTACTTCACCGTGTACCTCAGCCAAATGACGATCATAAATCTCTTGGGGAGCTAATCCTAACCAAGTTTGATAAGCCTGATTGTTAAAGCGATAATGTTGCCCAGAATCTACATAGGCAATCAGTACAGGCAAGCCATTAGCGATCAAGCGCATCTGCTCTTCACTATGGCGGAGTGCTACTTCGGCTTGGGTGCGTACTTTGATTTCTTGTCTCAACTTAGCGGTGCGCTCGGCAACTACTCCCTCTAAATTTTCTAGTAATTCTCCTTGGGAAAGGGCAATACCGATTTGATCTGCTAGCTGCTGCATCAATTCTTGTTCAAAGTCTGTCCACTCTCGCGGGGCTTGGCATTGATGGGCAATCAATAAACCCCAGAGATGTTCGCCTTTGGCTTCGGTATGAGATTTAAAATTTTGTAGGATTGGTACTACCAACTTGGCTTTGACCATCCATTCATCCATAAAGTCAATCAGACATTCGGCTAAACCCGCATCCTGGGCGTGAACATCAGCGATCGCTTTAACTCTGCCCCTGGAGTAAAGTTGACGATAATTGGTAGGGAATACTTCTTCAGGAAACTCTACCCCTAAAATTGGCTTCACCTCTGGCAACACCGCCTCTTTGATCGGCATTCCCGTCCCGTTGGCAAATACCTGATAAATTAGTACTCGATCCGCCTGTAAAATTCTTTGCACTTCAGTGACGGCAGTTTGCAGAATTTCGGGTAGCTGGAGAGACTGACGAATTTTGAGGGTTACTTCGGCAAATAACTCGACCCGTTGATAATAGAGATCCAGTTTTGCCGCCGTTTGTCGCTGCAAATCTGTGACATCTCTTAAAACCAGTAAATTATGCTGAGGTAGCAAATTTTTGACTTGACTATATTCAACAGTTTTTATTTCTCCTTGATCTTGCTTTAATTGGGCTGATGTTACTTTAGTGTTTTGCCAGTCTAAAGGTGATAGTAAAAAATTGTTGATTGATTTGCCAATTAACTTGGTTTTCGCTGCCCCAAATAACTGACAAGCAGCAGGATTAACTTCCACCAGCAGATCTTGCCGATTCAAAATAGCGATCGCTTCGGTAGAATGCTTAAATACAGCCTTGGAAAAAGACTTGGTGGTTGGAGATTTTTTTACTCCCGCCATAATTAAATTTGTATCTAAAAAAATATTTTATTAATCAAGCTTAACTTGATTTAAAGTTTGTTAAGAAAGTGTGAAATTAAAATTAACTGAAAACTTGAAACTCCCGATCCCTAATCCCTAACAGTGCGTGTACATGCGGCGAAGCTTTGCGCTTTTGTGCCCTCTGCCTTTACAGAAGTTTTAAGCGTTGTATGTAAACAGGATTTAGTATTAATACTGTTAATTGTGCCAAACTTTAAGGAGTTTGTTTGATTTTTGAAATTAATTATATTACAAATGATGACATGAAGCTAATCGGCGATCGCCAATAATTTTTCATCGAAAAATGTTTTTGTGGATACCTTTGAGATGAAATTCTACCCAGGAATTTTAAAGATAATCCAGACTAGGGAGATATCTGGAAGTTTGTACCAGGATTAAGCTCTTGGTCTATTCAACATTTCAAGCCTACTGGGTCAGGCATTCTCACACCTCGTCCCGTAGGGCAGGTGTGAGTTGTTGAATCTTGATTTTTTACCCAAACTTATAATGCTTTTTAACTGCCTGATTAATCTTCCAGGTACAGGACATCCCCGCAGGAAAGGTAACTAAGTCTCCCTGACCCATCGTCACTGCTTCACCACCATCAGGAGTGACTATTACCTCTCCCGTTAAAAAATAACAAGTTTCTGCCTCGTCGTATGTCCAAGGAAATTCCGAGACTTCTTTTGTCCAGATTGCCCAATCAAATACTCCAAGTTGTTCTAGTTTCGATTGACTGGGTTGAGAGATAACGGTAATCGTCGCAGTTTGAGAACTCATAGTATTTCTGAAGGTAATGATACAAAATTATTGTTAAGACATATTATTATAGTAAGTCTCGATAAAAACCTACTTTAGACTTAGTGGGCGTAAGCGCAATGCGGGCGGTGCAAGCACTCGTCGGTCACGGGGCAGATAAAGTGCGGAACCTGCGTCCGCACACAGCACCTTATCAGGAGGAGGCGATTTCGGAGGTTATCTCCGAATCGGAAACGGGGCATTCGCCCCATCGTCTCGCTCTGCGAGACTGGCAACGCCAAAGCGTTGCGTTTCCCTTGCGCCGCAGCACGTACGTGCAGATCGTCGTCTTCGACGACTGGCAAGCCTTCGGCTTGCGCGCGACGCGGGGTCGTACATGCGGGCAAGCCCTTTGTTCCATTTCAGCCGTCCGTTTTGAGGCAAACATGCGGCACACTCTCGCCTTTGTCAAGCTTACCACTCGTCACGGACAACCTACGGGGCGGGCGACATAAAGGCTGCGGGTAACCCACAGCCACGCGCCCTTGCGAAGACCCTAAGTCCTTATAGCAAGCGATCGCAACCGCCCCCGTGTCCTTAACAATGTAAGGTTTCCTCACCTGAGCGCCCTTAAAATTTATGAGTCCTGGAGCGCAAAAGGTGCGTCGCGCCATTAAAGGACGTTTAGCACTGATGAGGGGCTGCCTGCCGACACAGGTTCGTCAGCTAGTATGCCCCAAGACCGCCTAGTAGTTCTACTACATAGTGGTATAACCATTGCTATACTAAGCACAAACAAGTTTTCCAAACCTATAATTTAGCCAAAATATGCAGCCTACCGATCAAAGTAAGTTTACTGAACAAGCCTGGGATGCGATCGTTAAATCTCAAGAAGTTGCCAAACTCTTTCAGAATCAAAACTTAGAGGTAGAGCATTTAATTTTGGCGGCGATAGAACAAGAAGGTTTAGCTATAGCAATCTTAGAGAAGGCAAACATTGACGCGATTCGCCTCAAGCAGCAGCTAGAGATGTTTACTAAGCGCCAACCGCGCATCGGTGGATCACAACTGTATTTAGGTCCGAGTTTAGATCGGATGTTAGACCGTGCTGAAGAGTGCCGCGTCAGTTGGGATGACAACTTTATTTCCATCGAGCATATCCTCATGGGATTTGCCGAAGATGCCCGCATTGGTAAGAAATCTCTTCGTAGTTTTAACGTCGATGCTCAAGATTTAGAATTAGCAATTAAGTCGATTCGTGGTTCACAAAAGGTTACAAAACAAAACCAAGAAGAACAGTATCAGGCACTAGAAAAATATGGTCGGGATCTGACCGAACAGGCAAGAGCAGGTAAATTAGACCCAGTTATTGGTCGAGATGAAGAAATCCGTCGTGTAATTCAGGTGCTTTCACGCAGGCAGAAAAATAACCCTGTATTAATTGGTGAGCCTGGGGTGGGAAAAACTGCGATCGCCGAAGGATTGGCACAGCGCATTATTAACGGTGATGTTCCTGAATCTCTTAAAGATCGTCAGTTGATTTCTCTTGATATGGGGAGCTTGATTGCGGGGGCGAAGTATCGAGGGGAATTTGAAGAGCGTTTACGAGCGGTGTTAAAAGAAGTAACCGAGTCTAGTGGGCAGATCGTACTCTTTATTGATGAAGTGCATACTGTTGTGGGTGCAGGAGCTAAAGAAGGTTCGGGTTCAATGGATGCAGGTAATTTGCTCAAGCCGATGCTGGCAAGAGGAGAACTGCGCTGTATTGGTGCCACCACTCTGGATGAATACCGCAAAAATATTGAGAAAGACCCAGCACTAGAAAGACGCTTTCAACAGGTATACGTTAAGCAGCCGTCGGTAGAAGACACCATTTCCATTTTGCGGGGTTTGAAGGAAAGATATGAAGTACACCATGGAGTAACTATCACCGACTCAGCATTAGTGGCAGCAGCAACTTTATCCCAACGCTATATTACAGACCGCTTTTTACCCGATAAGGCGATCGATCTGATTGATGAAGCAGCGGCAAAATTAAAGATGGAGATTACTTCTAAACCCAGTGAGTTAGAAGACATTGATCGCCGTATTATGCAGTTAGAGATGGAAAAAGTTTCTCTATCTGGGGAAAATCAACGCCCAGGAATGTTGACGGTAGATCGGGCATCAAAGGAAAGGTTGAGCAAAATTACAACCGAAATTGAAACCTTAAAAGGAAAGCAAAAGGGTCTGTCTGCTCAATGGCAATCAGAAAAAAGCTTGCTAGATGAGATTAATGCTCTCAAAGAAGAAGAAGAAAAAACTCGCCTGGAACTAGATAAAGCTGAACGGGCTTTCGATCATGAAAAAGCGGCACAATTAAAGTACGGCAAGCTGGAAACCCTGCAAAGGGACTTAGAAGCTAAAGAAACTAAGCTAATTAAGATTCAGTCGGAGGGAACAACTTTACTGCGCGAACAGGTATCTGAATCAGACATCGCCGAAATCGTGGCTAACTGGACGGGAGTTCCCGTTAATCGTCTTCTAGAGTCGGAAAGACAAAAATTACTCCAGCTAGAAGGGCATCTGCACCATCGAGTTATCGGACAACAGGAGCCTGTAGCAGCAGTTTCGGCAGCTATTCGCCGTGCCAGGGCAGGGATGAAAGATCCAGGTAGACCCATTGGCTCCTTTCTTTTTATGGGACCCACAGGTGTTGGTAAAACTGAGTTGGCGCGGGCATTAGCAGCATTTCTCTTTGATAGCGAGGATGCCATGGTACGGATCGATATGTCCGAATATATGGAGAAACACGCCGTATCTCGCTTAGTTGGGGCG
>JBCCDL010000152.1:0-9729 GCA_039030815.1 Cyanobacteria bacterium P01_A01_bin.83
AAGACAATTTTATTTGTAGCAAACATTCAAGCATTTTATAATTTACTCGGATGGCAACTAGTTCACATTAATTTAACATTAATTTCTTTACTGGGTGCCACGATGATTCCCTGAATCAAAGAGGATCGATAATCTCTTGAAACAACAAAGACTTTTTTGGTTAGATGTCGTTCGAGGACTTTGTGCTGTAGCTGTCTGCACAGGTCATCTTAGAGTCATGCTTTTTATTGACTATTCAGAACTACAATCTGCTTCTGTAATCAACAAGATCTTATATTTTGTTACGGGAATTGGACATCAAGCGGTGATGGTTTTGTTTGTTTTGAGTGGTTTCTTTGTCGGAGGCTCAATTCTTAAAAGTAGAGCTAATTTTAGTTGGATTGAATATCTTATAGCCAGGTTATCAAGACTGTGGATTGTTCTGATTCCTGCTCTTTTGTTCACTTTTTTGATCGATCAAGTAATTCAAGCTGTAGCGCCCGATATTCTTGCTGGCGCTTACTATTCCCTCTGGAATTCAGGACCATTACAGGATCATTCTTATTCCGATAGTTGGAGAACATTCCTAGGCAATACTTTTTTTCTCCAAAAAATCTTGACTCCCATTTATGGCACCAACGATCCACTTTGGAGTTTAACCAATGAATTTTGGTATTACATCCTGTTCCCACTTTGTGCCTACGCCTCGGGTAATTATTTTAATCGAAGTAAGCCCCAACTATATTTAAGAGTTGCTGCGGCATTAGCTGCACTGACTATTTTTCTGTGGCTACCAGCGCCAATTCGCTTAGGTTATTTTGTGTGGCTGATGGGAGTCATAATTTATTTAATATATGCACGAATGAGCCGAATAACAGTACCATTGCTGCTTATAGGAACAGTGATGTTTATGGCATCATTAGCATATAGCGAGTCTTTTGCCTGGCAAGAAATTCTAAATTTACCAAAGGATTTGGTAGTGGGAGTGGCATTTTCTGTATTGTGTTTAGGCTTGTTAAATTTACCAAATCCTGCAACTGGAAAATTAGGACTGGTTAAATTAATACGTGGTTTGTCGGAATTTTCCTATTCACTTTACTTGTCTCATTTCCCCCCGATAATCTTAATTGGTGCATTGTTCTATGATTCAGAGCAATTATTACCCAATTTTCTTGGTTTTGCTCATTTTGCGCTTTGGTTGGCATTACTTACGATGGTTGCAGTACTGTTTTGGTGGCTGTTTGAAAAAAGAACTTACCGTGTCAGAAAATTTATAATTAGCCATTTGAGATAAGGCACTATATTAGTTAATAGTCAACAAAGAATAGATCTATGATCAATGAGAGCGTTTGTAACTGGTTATATGAAATTCAAAAAAGAACGCTACACATAGGTTTTGTAAGGCAAAGGGCAGAAGGCAGGAGGCACAAAGGCGCATAGTTGACAAAGGGCTTGCCCGCATGTAACCGATGCCACCACCTGCGGGTGGTATTTAGCCGTCCGTCGCCCCATGGGGACAGAAAAAATCATCCTCACGACATACCTTACTTATCTGTAGCAAACATGATCACTTTAGAGAAAATTATCAACAGCACAGTATTAATACTTTTGTTATGTCTAATTCAATAATAGTAATTTTTCCTTATAAATATCAAGATATGTGGGTATTTGATGATAGTAAAGTAGGACTATTACAAGAGCCTTTTGTAAGTGGAATGCCTCAAATAATAGATACTCTTGTTGACAAAATTGATAGTGCAGAACAAGGATTTAAACTTTTATTTTCTAATACCCCTTTCCCTGAATTTCAAATCAAAATGACTTGGGTTAAGGAAGAATACAAAGGAAATTGGTATTACTGGCAAGAAGAAGATAAAAAAGGTTGGTTATGTCCTGCACTATTAAAATATTTTGATACAGCTCCCAAAGAGATATTTTGTAAAGCAGAAAAAATATAATCAATCTGCTGCCAGGATATTTATCCCAGCGGATATGTATGAAAACTAAGTAATTATATTAATGAAGTTTATTGGGGTTGATTTTGGTTGGATATCTGGTGCCAGTGGCTTGTGTTGTTTAGTTAAACGCAATAGCAATTTAGAGATTCTAGATCTGACTACAGTCTTGGAAATAGAACATATCCTAGCCTGGATTGACAATCGAGTTAAGCCTGAAGAGCCAGCTATAATTGCCGTGGATGCACCGACTATTATCAACAATCAAACGGGGATGCGATTGCCTGATAAACTAACCCACAAATACTTTGGTCGCTATCATGCAGGTTGCTATCCTGCTAATTTAGGTTTAAAGTTTGCCAGTCGTACTATAGGGTTTAGTAATAGCTTACTTGCCAGAAACTTTGAGCATGCACCCACAATTACACCACAACAATTAGGTAGATATCAGATCGAAGTCTTTCCCCATCCTGCAATGATCAATTTGTTTGGTTTAAAGCAAATCATCAAATATAAAAAAGGTAAAATAAGCGATCGCCGACAAGAGTTATCTAAATTACGCAATTATCTGATTGAGATTCTACCCAAGTTAGAACCTGCACTTAGTTTATCTGGTTTAGAATCTATACCTAAAATTGATCACAAACATACTGGCAAAAAATTAAAGGCGATCGAGGATCAATTAGACAGTATAATCTGCGCCTATGTCGCTGCTTATTGGTGGTATTGGGGCAAAGCCAAAAATATGGTTTTAGGAGATCTAGATCATGGCTTTATTGTGATTCCTAATTCTGGGGATAACTAAAATAATATAGATCTAATTAAGCGATCGCATATCCAAGTTATATGAAATCCAAATCAAATTGAATGGTAGCTTATGTACCTGTTAGTCCCTGGATAATTTGGTAAAATTTTGGAAAATGTATGTCTTTTTGACGCAAATTTATGCCCAATTACAATTCCAAAAATCTTATTACTGAGAAAAAAGAATCAGATCATCAAAAACAGCCTAGAGTCATCATACACGAATCATATTATCAAAAACAACCCAGAGTCATCATAGCTGAAGGATTATTATATCCTGCCAAAGAAGGTGAAAAAATCAAAACTTGTATAGCTCGATTGGGAATTTTACTTGGATTTAAAATCGAACAAATAAATTGTCAATGGATTTTACTTGACAAAATCAACGAACCGAGGGAACTAAAAAAAATAAAAGCCATCATATCTGAAGGATTAGTAATCTCATCAAAAGAAGGTAGAGAAATTAAAACTCGTTTAGCTCAAATAGGAAATTTACTCGGATTTAAAATCGAGAGAAAAGGTTCAAATAGAAAATGGAAATTTACTGATGCTAGTAGTTGGCTTAAAGCTAGAGAAGCTTACAAAAGTTCTGACTAAATTTTGTTCAATCGAGAATTTCTTTCTAACTATTTTCGCTTCATGTTTGATAGTAATCTCTGAAAGCTAATTGGAGTAGAACTTTATCAATGAATAATTGATAATTAATAATTGTTTAACTCGGTATGCGGCAAACTCGAAAAAATCAAATAATTAATCCGTCCTTTGCAATACATGCAGCAACGGACGATAAAGCATGCGACAAAGGGCTTGCCCCCATGTACTAATAACTAATAACTACTGTCCAGCCGTTTTATCTTCTTCCTGGTATATTTGAGCGATCGCAATTGCCGATCTGTTTTTCTGTCAGTAACTAAGTACAAGCATACTTTAACATTGCCATTCTCATCACAGCGAAACTGCAATAGTCACGATTCACTAACTCCAGAGCGATCGCACCTAGCCAAACAAATTTGCCTGATTTATACATATGCTTTGATGTATAGCGGTTATTAATAGATCCAAATTTAACTCTAAACAACTTTGGGTTGAGGTAGAACTACAGCAAAATTCCCTAGCTGAGAAACCCTGAAACATGGGACAATAAAGTACGTTTATTAATGAAAAATTAACGGTTTCCATAACCCATCTGTTCAATACGAAGATTAATATGACTGCAACCCTCCAACCACCTGCTGCTAAAACTCGTCGCCAGGTTTTTCCCTTCACGGCTATTGTGGGACAAGAAGAGATGAAGCTGGCTCTCTTGCTCAACGTAATCGATCCTAAGATTGGTGGGGTGATGATCATGGGCGATCGCGGAACAGGAAAATCTACTACTATTCGCGCTTTAGCTGATTTGCTACCTGAAATTGAGGTGGTAGAAGGAGATCCTTTTAATAGCGATCCTCAAGACCCAGATTTAATGAGTGATGAAATCAAACAGAAGCTAGAACAAGGGGAATCAATCACTACGGTCAAGAAGAAAGTTCAGATGATTGATTTACCATTGGGCGCAACCGAGGATCGGGTATGCGGCACAATTGATATTGAGAAAGCCTTATCTGATGGGGTTAAAGCTTTTGAACCTGGATTACTGGCAAAAGCCAATCGTGGCATTCTTTATGTAGATGAAGTTAACCTCTTAGACGACCACCTAGTAGACGTACTGTTGGATTCGGCGGCAGGTGGTTGGAATACAGTTGAAAGAGAGGGGATTTCTATCCGCCACCCAGCCCAATTTGTCATGGTTGGTTCGGGCAATCCTGAAGAAGGAGAACTGCGTCCGCAACTGCTCGATCGCTTTGGGATGCATGCCGAGATCCATACGGTTAAAGAACCCAACCTCAGAGTGCAAATTGTAGAGCAAAGAGCTGACTTTGATGGCAATCCCAGTACCTTTGGTGAGAAGTATGCCCCCCAGCAAACTGCCTTACAAGAAAAAATTGTCCAAGCACAACAATTACTCCCTTCTGTAACAATTGATTATGATTTACGGGTAAAAATTTCAGAAATATGTTCGGAATTAGATGTTGATGGTTTGCGGGGAGATATTGTAACTAACCGTGCGGCTAAAGCGATCGCTGCTTTTGAAGGTCGTAGCGAAGTAACTATTGATGATATCCGCCGCGTAATCGTTCTCTGTCTACGTCATCGCTTGCGCAAAGACCCCCTAGAATCGATTGATTCTGGTTATAAGGTAGAAAAATCTGTTGCTCGTGTTTTTGGGTTAGAACTAGAAGAGTAAAAAGACAATTTAGCGACTGAAAAACTTTTGCTATTAATGCTCTACTAATAATTGGTAGACAATATAACCAAAGTCAATAAAACTTGGAATTTATGGCAATAACCAGAGAAAACCCAGGATTTACCTGCTCCCTTCAGCGAGAGCCATTAATTGAGCTTCGAGGAGTCAGCAAAGCTTTTGGAGATAATGTAATCTTAGATCGGGTCAACCTGACCATAAATCAAGGTGAAGCATTAGTGATTATTGGTCCGTCGGGAACAGGAAAATCCACCATCCTCAGAATGATTGCTGGGTTAATGCCCATAGACAAAGGATCAATTTATATTAATGGGAAAAAACGCCGAGGTCTAATTGAAGATCAAAACGACCCGATTGGCATCAGCATGGTCTTTCAACAGTCGGCACTATTTGACTCCTTGACTGTAGAGCAAAATGTCGGTTTTTTACTCTATCAGCACTCAGATCTTAGTCCCCATAAAATTAAAGAACTGGTGGATGATCGGCTAGAGATGGTTGGCTTATCGGGAATTAATAACCGTTTTCCTGCGGAATTATCAGGGGGAATGAGAAAACGGGTAAGCTTTGCTCGTTCAATTATTTATAATCCTGAGAATCCTAACAGTAGACCTGAAGTTGTTTTATATGATGAACCTACTGCGGGATTAGACCCCATTGCCTCCACCGTGATTGAAAATTTAGTGCGGGATTTACAGTGTACCAAACTGGGGTGTGGCACTTACATTATGGTCAGTCATCAACATAGTACTATTCGCCGTACTGCCGATCGTATTATCTTCCTGTATGGAGGTAAAGTTCAATGGACTGGCACTGTCGAAGAGATTGATAATACCGATAATCCCTTAGTAAAACAGTTTTTTAGCGGTAGCGTTGAAGGCCCAATTCGCGTCGCGTAATTAGTAATTCATTAGAACACATATACAATATAGAGAGGAGTTTTATGCGCTCGCGTACCCTAAGAGAAGGATCAGTTGGCTTATTAATTATGTTTGGCATTATAGTCTTTGGAGGTTTAGCTCTCTGGATTAAAGGCATTAAGTTCGGTGATAAAAGTTATAAAATTATTGCTGATTTTCCCGACGTTAACGGGATTCAACTAGGGGATGGAGTCCGCTATCGTGGATTACAGGTAGGTAGAGTTACTAGTATTCAACCTGGTACTAATGGAGTTGATGTGGAATTGGAAATAAATTCTGCCGATCTGTTGATTCCTCAAGATGCCGTGCCTAAAGCTAGAAGCGCTGGCTTAGTCGGGGAAACTTACGTAGAAATTATTCCCGAGTCAGACTTGTCAACCGAGGCTGCTAATTTAAGCCCTGTTGGTTCTAATTGCGACTCGCAAAAGATTGTATGTAATAACGCCCGTATTAAAGGAGAAAAAGGTATTACTCTTGACGATTTATTACCATTTACCTATCGATTTAGCAAAGCTTATGGTGAGCCAGAATTTGTAGATCAAATTGGTACAACATTAGCCAGTGCAGGTACTGCGGCTGAAGAGGTGGCTGTACTGACCCGAACTACTTCTGCATTAGTAAATGATCTCCAGCAAGAAGTTAGCAGCGCTTCGGGGGAACTAGTTACCACAGCAAAAGCCTTTCAGACAACTGCTGGTCAGATTAATCGTCTGACAAATAACGTTGAGCAGTTAATCGCCCAAAACGAAAGCAATTTGGCTAGTACCTTAACCAATATTAATAGTACTAGCGATCGCTTGCAAAACCTAGTCGTTAAGTTAGACAAAACTGTTGATGATGCTAAGGTAGATCAACTAGCAAATAACTTAAACGAGCTGACAGCTAATGCCAATATGGCTTCTGAAAATCTCAAAGATATTACCGAAAATTTTGGCAACGACCAAAGTTTAGCTAACCTCCAACAAACTCTAGATTCAGCCCGAGTCACTTTTGATAACGCCCAGAAAATTACTGCCGATCTCGAATCGATTACTGGAGATCCCAGTTTTTTAGAAAATGTTCGTAAGTTAGTCGATGGTCTAAGTAACTTGGTCTCTACTACAGAGCAGCTAGAACAAAAAATTCAGACTACCCAGGCAATCAAACCAACATCAAAAAAGCCAAAAGCTTTTTCAGTTAATTCCAATCACGCAACCCAATAGAATATTCTTGAGCGTTGCATCATCATCTCCATAGTTTAAGCTGACTTGGGGACTTGGGGCAGCGCAACTATAGTCGTACAAAGTTTGATTAGGACACTATAAAAGTTGTTAGTTCGTAAGTGGCAAGTAGCAAGTAGCCCTTCGGGTATGTCCTTCGGATACGCTCATTCAACGACAGTTTGCTACATGCGGACAAGTCCTTTGTGCCAGGGAAGCCTTCCACCGCAACTGTCTCACAAGTAGCAAGTTCAAAAAGTGTCCTAACCTTAATACGTAATGCTACAGGTAGAGATAATTCCAAGTTTAATTTTTTAGACATAGCAGCTATGCAACCTCAATTCTTGATTATTTAATTCTCAACTAGAAAATTTAATAATCCAGTAAAATCCGAACCCACTCTGGAGGACGAGAAATTGGATTATCTAAACGATCTAGCATCATTAAGGCTACTAAATGCACAGCGAAGAGATAAACTAGGTTATTAACAATAATTAAACCAAAAGCTAGAGTTTGAATCAAAATGAAATTCGGCTGCGCTAAAATACCAAGTCGAAAAAATATCCAGTCAGCTAACTGAGTAATTTGAGTAATTGTATACACCCAAAGATTTTCCCCCACTAAAATTGAGGTTAGCCAGAATCGAAAAAACAAACCTAATGAGCCAATGGCAGCTCCTAAAGTAATCGAGACCAACCAACTTGTTTGACGCTGCCAACAAGCTCCTAGCAGTACTCCCATCAACCCGTAAGGCATCAAAAAGATCACACTGCGAGTAGGACCCATTAGTACTAACAATAGTAACCCTGAAACAATAGCTGTCATCCAGGCAGCTCGATTACCGCGTCTAAGATAAATTAGGGCAATTGGGATCGGAAAGAAAATTTTTAAAACTGGGCCAACAGGGAAATAAAAGTTAATCAGCCATACCAAACTAGCAGCGCTAGCTAGAAAAGCCGTTTCCACCATCACTACAGTATTGGTAGAAACTTTGTTCTGTTTACTAGCTGGAGAAGACAAAGAGGGTGTATCAGTATGAGCTGGAACTGTGTCAAACTCGCGCATTCCCAAGTCCGCGACTTCCGAATTCAGTTCGGAAGTTGTGGGTCGCTCGTCAACATTCTCCTGATCAACCCAATTAATATCATCTTGGTCATTGTGATCAACCGAATTGGATGATAAGTTTTGACGGTCTTCTTTGGACATGAGTTTGATTAATTCAGGTTAACAATAAGCTAAATCAGGAGATTAATGTATGTTAACAAATAGTATCCTCTAAAGCAGGTAAATCGGGAATCCGCATTGAATCTGCATTTCTCTGGATCAATCCTTTCTTTTCTAGCTTAGTTAAAACTCTAGTAACTGTTTCTCTAGCTAAACCACTTAGACTACTAATTTCCCGATGAGGTAGGTTAGGGATCTCAGTGCCTTTCTCTCCTTCAGTACCCTGTCCTTCTACAAGAAATAAGATTGCATCAGCAACCCTAGAGGTACTGCTGGCTTCACGTAATTGAAGTCTTCGATTTACTTGACGCAATCTTTTAGCCATTAATTTAACTAGGCGAATTCCAGCCTTTGGCTCAGTACTGATCAGATTAACAAAGTCTTCTGCTGGTATTCTACCGATTAATGTTGTGGTTAAGGTGATGGCGTCTGTGGAACGGGGCATTTTATCCATTGCTGCCATTTCTCCAAATATTTCACCTCTACCTAATATATTGAGTGTAACCTCTTTGCCGTCAAGATTGTAAGTACGAATTTTTACCCAGCCCTCTAAAATAAAATATACAGAACCTCCCCAATCATTTTCTAGGAGCAATATTTGATTTGCAGGATGGGAAATGGTTACAAAATGGGCAGCAATCTTATGTATGCTTTCTTCTGGTAAATCAGACATAAACGGAACTAATTGGATTAGCTCATCTTGATTAATATTTGACTCTAGATAACGAGATTGGTCTTCCATGGAGAAGTTGATTTATATATTCACTATAAATATCTCCTTTGTATCATTAAAAAAAATAAAATTAATTTAATACTAAGCTGTCTATAGCGGTAGATGCGGCGTGACAAAGCGCCTTTCTCACATTTGTGAGGTACGAGTTTGAATTAAGCTAAAAACCCGAAACTCCTGGTTCCCTAATCCCTAATCCCTAATCCTTAATCCCCAATCCCCAGTCCCTTTACTCCACTAAAACGTACCTCGTCCAACCGAGAATTGCTATATTTAAGCATAGTTTTTACTGAAGAACCAAAATTGCTTTAATGAAACCAAATATGGTGTATCAGTGATAGTAAGCCTTTTCCAGTTTTTTTTGAACTTTCCTGGGAACTGAGTTAAAGAAATTGAAGCCTGTCTTCTGTTCCACCTCATCCACTGATACAATATAGTCCTGCCAGTCAGTATTAAGCACTGACTCTGTGTTTGGTATCCACACTGCAATGGTCTTTGCGTTCTCGAATGTAATATCCTCCTCTGGTTGATCTAAAATTAAAATCACTTTCCAGGTATATTCAGGCACCACCACCTTGCTTTGAGCAATTTTCTTGGCAATACCATTACCGCCCGCTAC
>JBCCDL010000153.1:0-9713 GCA_039030815.1 Cyanobacteria bacterium P01_A01_bin.83
CGGCAGTTCAGGCTTCATCAGCAATCACTGGCATCGAATTCTCATCAAAACATTCGGCACAGTTGCAAGAAAAACTGCGCAGAAGTGACAAAAAAGGTGCTGAGAAGGATTTGAGAGGCGGAGGAGAGTGTTGGCCGGGGGGCGGAGGGGAGGAAGGAGGTCCCTCTCTGGGCCATTGGGCCTCTCTCCGGGGAGCGGTTGTGGCCGGCCAGGGCTCTCATTCCTTCGCTTTCCTCATTTTCCCGTCTCCTCCTCAAGCCCCAAACTTCCAACCCACTCACTTATGCGGCAATTTTTCCCCTCGCTGGGGGGTAGGGCCATCCATTTTTCCCGGGGTCTGCTGCCCTTGGACACATTTTTGGTGGTCTTTGAGACGCGGGTTTCACTATCATTGGAGCAGCCCCTCTTGGGTGGCTCGGATTGAGCCGTTCTTCTGAGAAGAGAATCGGGGACGATTGGGGAATGGGCTGGGACAGCGTGCGACGAAGAGCGGGACAAGTCGCTCCGGTCAATTGGAGTCCCAGGCGTAGATAGATTGCCCGTGCCCGCCGCTTGTGTACCGTTGGTAACTTTTTCGGGTTGGAACTTAAGCATTCCATTGTCACTACCCATTTTAACAGTGACAGTGTCGGCTGCTGCGGGGTTAACGCCAAGGAAGAAAGTAGACACTATTAATACTAGGGCGGACAATAACAAACTTATTTTTCTTGTCATTTTATTGAACTCTCAATGATCAAATATGAATTTATTTAGTGATTGCTTCTCATAAATCCCAATTCAAAACCAGAGGCGAAACTCACTCACCTAAATTAAGAATTTAAAATTATAAGAGGGCGTTGTTCATCTATATATATATTATTGCAGAAGTTCGACTAGTTGTAGAAGTTCTACAGAATGTCTTTTGACACAGGGGTAGGAATCACCGACGATAAGCAGTTGACTGTAACCAACATCAGGTTGAAGTCGAGTAATTTTGAGAGGAGAAACTATGTTTACCAGATTTGTATCTACTTTATTAGTATTGGCAACTGCTGCCATTGTGACATTCGCGACCCCTGCTATGGCGGGAGATGCGGCTAGCGGAGCCAAAATTTTTAGTGCTAACTGTGCCGCTTGCCATGCTGGTGGGAATAACGTTGTCAATGGAGCTAAGACTTTGAAAAAAGATGCTTTAGACAAATATGAAATGAACTCATTAGAGGCGATTACTACTCAGGTTTACAATGGCAAAAATGCTATGCCAAAATTTGGCGGTCGTTTGACCGATGCTCAAATTGAGGATGTTGCCACTTATGTCTTGTCTCAAGCAGAGAAAGGCTGGTAAGTCTAGCTACTGGTTTAATTAAATTTTAAAAATCAATTATGTTTTCCCCTATTATTTTACTCAATGATAGGGGTCCTTTATGATGTGTATGTTATAGAACAATAGTAAGCATCGAATCATAATTAATATTTAAAAAGTATAGTCATCATGAATCAAGGAAAAATTGTCGCCATAATCACTGGAGTAATCTCAATTTTAATTGCGATCGCTTATCTGGTAATCGTACAGCTAATTGATTTTCGGGGAGAAATGGTACCCGCACCTATAGAGCAGTATACGGGAACGAGTTATGTGCCAGTTATTGTTAGACAATAATTTTCTCTGAGCAAAAAATAACAGCAAGGTTTAAGCTACATCAATCTTCTGATGAGAATGATAGCAAGAGTAAACTATCTGGTTAAAATGAGAAGAGGAGAAAAGAGAGATGAGGGAGACAAGAAGGACTATGCGATCGCAGTTCCCAAAACGCAAGCCCTCTCCATATTGGTGCCGTCTATATTACTTCCTTCAAGTTCAGCACAAAGTAGATTAGCTCCAGCTAAGTTTGCCCCAGCTAAGTTTGCTCCCCGCAGGTCAGCTTCTTCTAGATTTGTCTCGCTAAGATTTGCCCCCTGAAGATCGGCTTGAGATAAATTTGCTCCTTTAAGGTTGGCACTATTAAGATTTACTCCTCTCAAATCCGTCCCTCTAAGATCAACTCCTTTAAGATTGACCCCAGTTAAATTAGCTCCGCTTAGGAATGCCCCAGAAAGTGAAGCTTGAGCTAACTTCGCCCCCATCAGGTTGGCTCCTCTTAGGTTACTACCACGTAAGTCAGCGCTGCTAAGATCTGCCTGCATCAAATTTGCTCCTAACAGGTTGGCTCTGACATCAGCCCGTTTTAAATTTGCTCCTAATAAGTTTGAGCCATCTAGTCTTGCTCCCTTGAGGTTAGAGCCAGAAAAATCTGCTCCTACAAGGTTCGCTCCTGCAAAGTTAACTTTTTCTAATTGACAATCAGCAAGATCTTCATCTTCTAGATCTATTCCTGGAAAGTGCTTTTCTTGTCCTGCGCGAATGGTTTCTACGGTCATTAAATTAGTACTATCGATTAAAAATGTTTGATTAGATTAAAAATGTTTTGATTCACTCAGCTTAAAACCGCTAGTTTTAAGTGGAGCCAGAATTTAAGAAAATTTGGTTTTATTTTTATCCACAGGAGCGCCATCGACTAACCACATGCCTGTGGCAATTTTGGGACGATAAGCCTCAAGGGTCATTCCCTGCTGCATTCCCATGACCAATAGCGATAACGCCTCTAATAATTTAGGGTCGTACCGTTTTCCTGCTAAGGCTTGACAATCAGCCAAAGCCTGAGCCATGGGGTTTTTATCAGCAGAATATTGCCGATATGCCTTCATTTTTTGTTGAAAGTCCGCTAGCAAACAAATGATCCTAGATTCTACAGGAATAGCATCATAAGCTAATCCTGCGGGAATACCAGAGCCATCCCAAGCTTCTCTTTGGTGAGTCAGAATTTTAGATACCGCCTCTAATTGTGGCATAACTCGCAACACAGATGCTTTAGGAGCAGATTGATTCTCTAAAACCTCTTGTTGAACCTGAGTTCGCCTATTTTCTCGCGTTACGTCAGGCAATCCGACGCGGTGTAATAAACCAGAAAGATACAGCCTTTTAGCTTGCCATGCAGGAAGGTCTAGCAATTGTGACATTGCTTCTGCCATGGCTGCTACTTCAGCCGCCGCCATGGGATTGCTAACGTCAGTGGCATCTAATAATTGAGCCATGCGTAAAAATGCCTGCATTTCATTGGAGACAATATTTTCACTCAGATCTTGAAATCCTTGAAATTTATGATCTTGCTCTGGTTGATGTAGTGTCTGACGAGAATTTTGTAGATATTTAACCACCTGAGATACTACCGCATCCAGGTCATCTCTTTGTCTGGTAGCCGACTCAGCACTCATTCTGGTTACTTTTTCCCTCATCAACTCTGCTAGCTGAGGATTGTAACCAGCTACATGGTCTATTGCTAACTCTACTGTCTCTTGTACCAACTCAGGTTCAAACGTCCAAAAGCCATAGAATTTGCGCTCCAAATCTTCTTTAGGTTTGTGATCACCGTAATCTGCTGCTGACAACTCCTGGCATAGTACCATTGCCGTATAGGTAGGAGATAGAATCATTAGATGCCACTCTTCGGCAACAGGATCTTCTGGTTGCAAATGCACTAAGGATACATTCTCCTTGTTGCTTGTCGGGTGAGTATCAAATCCAGAATCGGCTGTCGCCATAATTGTGACATGTTCCGATTTATCTGCTAAGTCACTATAGCGGTCTGCCTCCTCTAGATACCACTTACCGCGCTGAAAGGCTGTTACCATCAAGGGCGCACTATTGGAATCTAATATAAAGTCTTCCAAAGCATGACACAAAGCAACCAAAGTATTTTTGTAGTAAACACCTAGATTTAGTGGTTGTTTGCCATGACGATGAGCCTCATCTAATCTACTTAATATCGAACCTTTCAGCATAATAGATCGTTAATTTTTTAGTTATAAAGGTGAGCAATCAGCCCACCTTCTGGTTATTAATTAAATTTGCTTTTTATACTACAGTTAATTCCTGCTTATCTAATTTTACAGGTGCAGTTAACGCTTCTTCTAGGGGAGCTTTACCTAACTTATCTTCTAAGATTTGCATTACTTCTCTGCCAAAGTCATTAGGATTCTGTTTCCATGCTTGAAGACACACTTCCCCAAAAAAAGAACCTAGTGGTTCAGGATTCCAAAGTAGTTTCTTAGCAGTCCAAGGCATTAAGCTCATAGGATTATATCCAGGCTTAAGAATATTATTTTTTAAGGCATATTCTTCTAAATGAGTATGGGGTTGTAACCCAATAAAGAAAATTGCTGGTTCAACTTTATCCCGACCAAAAATTGCTTCTAGCTCTCTATGGTAGGCTATAGTTTGCCTTATTGTTTCGTAGGTTTCGTCAATTACGTTGAAAGAGTAATTAACTGAAACCAAATCATCAAATCCAGCAGTTTTAAGGTCACGACAATTTTGCAATACGGTACGCAAATTGTAGCCCATCCGCATCTTTCTCACTAGTTCTTGAGAACCGCTGGTTATGCCAATTTCAAAATAGTTCATCCCTGTTTTGACCATTAACTTGGCTAATTCAGGAGTAACGTTATCGGCACGAATATAAGCTGCCCAGCGAATGCCTTCCATGCCTGAATCGACAATTTTCTGGAGTAATTCAATGGCATCGGGAATATATTTTTTAGCAGGAATAAACTGGGCATCAGTAAACCAAAAGTTACGAATTCCTCGATCATAAAGCTGCCGTATTTCTTTGACTACTTCATCGGCAGGATTGATCCGTACCTGTTTACCTTCAACAACCGTATAAACACAGTAGCAACAGTTATGAGGACAACCTCTTTTGGTTTGAACACCAATGTAGAAATCGTTCTCTTGTAAATAGTAGTCAAATTCTGACCAGACAGAGGCAATATAATCATAGTCACAGGCAGCTTTCTCGATAGGAGTAGGCCACTCGTGAATTAATCTATCTCTGATTTTGTTTTCCCCTACGACGTAACATCGCTCATCACGAAACTCTTCCTGCCGTAATATTTTTGCCAGTAACTGTTCTCCTTCTCCCACAGAAACAATTGTTCCTTTAGGTAATGACTTTTGTAGCTGCTCGTAAAATACGCTTACAGCACCACCACCAACTACCGCTAGCGCTTCAGGACAATATTTTCTCGCTCTAGCTAGCCCTCGTTTGATCAGATTGTTATTGCGCCATAGCTCTCCATAGTATGCACTAGCAACTTTAAAACCCCCAAGCGCTCCTCGTAATCTAACCAAAGGATTATTTGCGTAGTAAAATTCAAAGGCATTTTGTAAAGGATTACCGCCCCTACCACCCACTGGAGCATAAATTTGAATATCTCGCCAAGAAAAAACCAGTAAAGATGGCTTAAATTCTTCAATACAGCGATCTAAAGCCTGATTAAAATCTAATGGCGGTACTGTCCCTAAATCAAATATTTTTTGCTCAACTTCGGGGAAGAGCTTATGGACATAATCACAGAGATAGACTACTCCTATAGGAAAGATTGGGTTACAGGGAAGCCGAACATAGAGAATTCGCTGAGTCATAATTATTTTTATGTTAAATTTTGCAAGTTTTATGAATCTACCCGTACTGGGGGAGATTATTTCTGTGGTTGACAATAATAAAATTTATATATCTTAACTTTAGCGATATTATCTACGAGAATCAACCAAATTCAGACAATATGAGAGAAATCGCTATGTATGCCAATCAAAATAATCCCAAGGGAACAAAATAAGTAATCAGTAGTCTCAACTAAATTAGAATACCAAATTCGATAGCCAGTAAAAATACTGAATTATTAATCACAAAAATGAAGTTATCTTTAAGTATTATTAGGCTTTAAAAGTACCAAATTAAAGATTAGATTAAATCTCTATCGGTAGCTTGTTTTACAACTATTCGGGATCAGAGAATGTTAGGTTGTTTATAGCAATAAAAAAACTGATTTGAATAGCATTCTTCAATAACTATGTCCCAAATTTTAGATCATCTACCAGAAGACAGAAAAGACAGCATCCTTTGTTGTTACGTAAATGCTACTAGTAGAATTCAGGTAGCTCGCATTACTAATATTCCCAATTGGTATTTTGAAAGAGTAGTGTTTCCAGGGCAAAGACTAGTCTTTGAAGCAGAATCTCAGGCTACTTTGGAAATTCACTCAGGAATGATGGCGAGTGCCATACTTTCCGATACGATCCCCTGTAGCAAATTAAGCTTACATAAAGTGGAGCAAGAATCAGTGGAACTAACAAATAACAAGGTTACTAGCATTGACAGAGCGAAAGATGTATCTCAAGAACCTTGCGAACTTTCGCCAACTGCTAATCTTGCAGTTTAAAGAAGGTACTAAGCAACAATTTTTCTAACTAAATATTGAAGATAATTGTGGGGATTGTTAGGGATAGCAATCCCGTTGTTTATAATATTTATATGCGATTTTAATCGTTAGTATAAATACTACTTGGTTAGTAAGCTTTGGATTTACCATCTTTTATTTGGTTGTGGAAAATTGCCGCTTGGGCAATGGGAGGAACGATCGCCTTTTATTTGCTGTTGCTGGTTTCAGGGAGTTTGATGTTTTATGGTCGTGTTGCCAGAGTTGGTCGTCCACCTTGGCTGAGGGACGCGCACTACGCTGGCGGTATAGTCGTGGTGTTTTTAGTATTACTGCTGCTAGCAATTGGCATAGTCGGAACAGTTGGCTACTATGGCACCCTAGGTCATTCTCCTCATTTATGGGCAGGATTATTTGTAGTCGGCTTGATTGCTCTTTCTGCTTGGAGCGCTCATCAAATTGATGTCCACAATCACTGGGCGCGATCGCTTCATATTTGGGTCAATGCTATTCTATTTGTAGGATTAGCTTATGTATCTTGGACGGGCTGGTCAGTAGTTCAAAAGTATTTATAGACAAATTAAAATTAATAAGTAGACGGGCAAAAAAACTATAAATTAGCTATAGAGAAAAATAAGCTTGAATTGAGTTGTGCCACTCCCCTCAAAAGTTAGCCTGAGTGAAGAAGAAGATCGGTAACTATTGAAGTTACAACAGCACTAATTAAGTTTTTTGTAACACTAGCGCTTAAACTCATTTTCTTCCAGTAAGTAAAGATTTTAAATATCTATTATCCGTAATCTGTATTGGTCATACTTTCCTTAGTTGACCAAGCAAACCCTAGCCCCGACACACGAAGCACGTACGCCCTTAGAACCGAATCGCCCCATGTTCGTCGTCGAAGCGACGACTGGCGAAACAAAGTTTTGCTTCCCTTTGTTTTCAAAGTGGTGAAATTGTTTTAGGAGCGGGTGACGATACTATTACTGGCTTTGGCGAGCAAACTGTTTTTGGTGACGGTGGTTTTGATACTGCCGTGTTTGAGTTTGACTCTTCTGAAGTAGCGGTTAGCAGTGGTAGTGCGCCTGATTCAGTCGAAGTTGAAGCGATTGGAGTAACTATGACCTTTTTCGGAGTAGAGCAATTTGCTTTTAATGACTTAACTCTGGATGCAGATACTATTATGGAGGTCTGATAAGCTCAAACCTCCACTACTCAAAAATAATTCCAACATTGTTGTTGTGGTTGCAATTAGAAGTTGAAAGTTGCACCAATATCAATGGCTACACCATCGGCATCATCATCATCTCCTGCTCCACTGAAATCATCGTCATCTAAGAATACGCTGAAAAATCTAGTTTGACCAAAAAGATCGATTCTATCGGTGATAGGATAGCCAACACCACCTTTGCCCTGGAGTAAAAATCCTGTGGCGCTAGTGTCAATTCCAGCATCTTCGGCATCATCAGCAACATCTCCAGTTGCATCAACCACACCAACCCCAACACCTAAACCAGCAAAAATATATGGATTCCGAGAATCATTGAAATTGAGGTGATATCGATAAACGCCGTTAACAGCAGCGCCAAAGATATTGTAATCTAGGTCATCTGTTTCAGTACCGCCAAAATAATCATACACATCAATTTCTAAACTGATGTTTTTGGTAAGTTTGTATCCACCAAAAATACCCCCACCAAAACCGACATCTAATTCGCCATCGAAGGGGATGAATGGTGCAAGGTGTCCTCCAATACGAAACTTGCTGTCGGGAGTACTGCGACGAGTGCGACGAGTTCTGGTTCGTCTAGTTTGAGCAACTTCATTGTCGCTAGATTGTTCGTAGTTTTGTTCGTAGTTGGCATTCAAATTGCTGCATTCGATACTAGTACAGCCTAATTGAGATTCATGTTTGTCGGCATCCTGTGCCTGAGCCGCTATTGGTATACCTGTGGCTAAGACTATCCCTAGTACAATTGCTTTAATATTCATTTGTTTCACACCAAGTGATTATAATTACTGAATATTGATTGCTCTTTAAGTTGAGTAATTTATGGTATCCGACATTTTTGGGGCTTTACTCATTCATGGGACAGATTTACAATTGGCTGGCTGTAGCGATTTTTAGCTGAAAATTAGTCAAATTCAGTATCTTTAAGGATGAAAATTAATTTTGGCGGCTAATGGCAAGCTTTGCTCTTAAAAGATATAGATAAGTTTGACTTGCTAATTCTGACATGAGCTAAACCGAAGTGTGCTGGTATAGTGATTGAGAGCAACTTAAGTATGTAGAATTTCTCAAATTTAATTTGAAAAAAGATGAATCTAGAAGTTAAAATTCGCCAGGCGATCACTGAAGATGTTGACCAGATTTTTGGCTTAATTGAGGCGCTGGCAGTATATGAAAACTTAACTCATCAGGTTACGGGAACTAGAGAAGACCTTCAAGAACACTTGTTTGGCAGTCAGATCTATGCTGAGGCAATTGTTGCCGAACTAGAGACTAAGATTGTAGGATTTGCCTTGTTTTTCCCGAATTACTCGACTTTTTTAACTAAGCCAGGTATTTATCTTGAAGATTTATTTGTGATGCCTGAATATCGCGGGCAAGGTATTGGTACAGCACTTTTGTCTTACCTAGGGGAGTTAGCTGTAGCCAGAAATGTCGGACGATTAGAATGGAGCGTTTTAGACTGGAATGAAAATGCGATCGCTTTTTATCAAAAGATGGGTGCTGATGTTCTACCTGACTGGCGTATCTGTCGTGTCAACAACGATGCATTAGTTAAATTAGCAAAAGTTGGCAGCATCGCCGAAAAAAATAAAACATGATTCAAATTTAACTTTAACTACCCACTACCCACTACCCACTACCCACTACCTATAGCAATACCCAGTTATATTAGGACACTAGTTACTTGTTACTCGTTACTCGTTACTCGTTACTCGTTACTTACGAGCAATTAACTGAACTTGTCCTAATCAATTAACGTACTGCGATACTACCTACTACCTACGAACAGTTAAACAAACTTGTCCTCATATCACATTACGTACGACTATAAATCACGGTTAATCAGGCGTTTATATTCTCTGAGGCTGGTTAAGAGATCTTTAGCTGATTGATAAGACTCATCAAGAGGGAGGTGTGGTGATTGCTGATCAAACAAGCCAGTATTAATGACTTCTAGATGATTAATCAGACTATTAAAATGGCTACGAATGTCTGAAGAAAGACTGTGATGATTCTGTTTTGCTAGTTTTTGAGCAATCTTCTGCGCTAGCTTGAGTTGTCGAGATTGTTGGTTGGTCTTAAACTGTCTTGAATACAGACGTTGATAAATAGTTCCTGATTGCAGCAGTTGTTCGTGAGTACCTCTTTCTTTGATTCTGCCTTGATGGAAAACCATAATCTGATC
>JBCCDL010000154.1:0-9708 GCA_039030815.1 Cyanobacteria bacterium P01_A01_bin.83
CGTCTGTGGCGCAAACAACAAATCGAAGAACAGTTACGAAATTTCTATCAAAATCGTTCCCAGGCAGATATTGAGTTTGAAAAGGATTGGGCGCAGTTTTCTCAAACACAAATGGAAGAAATTCTGGAAGAGGAAGGATTGTAAGTGGTCGATTCCTATCCTCGTCAGGGTGAAGTTTATCTAATAAGAGCTTTAAAAACTCTAGGCGACACTAAAAAACGCCCTGCTGTTGTTATTTCCATGAATGTCAGAAATGAATTCAAAGAAAATGTCCTAATCGTACCTTTTACCAGCGATTTAACCAGTGGTGAAACACCAACAAGAATTTTAATTCCAGCAGGGGAAGGAGGGCTAGAGTCGGCTTCTTTGGCTCTGTGCGATAATCTCTCTGCGGTTCGTAAGCTTTATTTAGAACGTGGACCTTATGGAGCGATTACACCACGATCTTTAGCTCGTATTCAAAGAGGAATCCAAATCGCGATCGGCATTTATTGATTTTACCAAGCTAAAGCCATACTTCGCGACTGCGATCTTTGTAACCTCGATTGGTTCTTAAAAAAGTAGATAAGCGATGTAGCGCGTTGCGGAGGTGTTCTCCGTTTCCCTAAAGGATACCGCTGAGTCCTACGGACTGCGACCTTGGGAGTCCTTTAGGGCTTCGCAACCGCATATAGCGACTACATCAAGAAGCGATCGCTATCAAGCTTTTTTTAATTAACCGTATTAATCAGCATGGCGATCGCTGGTTGAACTATTTAATTTAATCAGAACTTAGTTCGTTGGGACTCAAATGTTATTTGATACTTATATTAAAGTTACAGAGAAACTATACATAGTATGCTTTTTATTACTGAGTTCTTATATCTAAAAAATCGCTAACTAAGAGATAAAAAAGAGTAATATGCTCTAAAAAAGAGATGATTTGCGCTATTTGGCTTTTGTATGCTTATTTATTGCAAAATAATCCAATAAATACTCATATTTACTACTTGGTATCGATTAAAACAGTTGATAGACAAGCACTGTTGTTGAACGCGCACTATTTACGCGCATGAGATAATATTCATGATTTTTAGCTAGAATAATCGGCGATCATAATTTATACACAGAATTGGATATTAAAACCGATGGCAATCGAGAAATTTTAAGATCGGTGTAGACTTAGTGGTGGCAAAATTGAGATTGATGATAAAAAAAGAGAAATCTTAGAATGAAAGTACACAAAGTTGGATCTTGGTTTGAACGACCTTTTACTCAGGAAGAAGCTCCAGTAGTTAAAACAATAGAATATTTAATTAATTTTAGACCTAAAGATATACATCAAGAATTATTCGAGGATTTTAATAGCGAATACGCTTGGTCTTGTTATTGAGTTTTGGAAGCAGAAACTCAAGCTTTTTCAGAGCAGCAATATCCGCTAAATCATCCAACTGCCAAAGCTTTTAAACCTGATGGTCAATTTATGCTGGCAAGATTAAACCTCTGTAGAGGCATTATGAAATCGATTGATGAAATGCCTTACTCAGATGTTTGAGATTTTTGGCAAAAAGTCGAAGTAAATTGGAAATCCAAAATACTAAATATAGCAAATCAAAGAGCTAATGAGCCTAACCATAGCAAGGGGCAAACTAACGACCGAAACCGCCAGTTTAAGCACAAACTCTTGAACAGACAAAATCCTTACCTGAAGGAACAAGATCCAGATTTATTTATTGCGATTAACATTTCACTCAAGCTTACTAACTATAAATTAGAAATTTTTTCGGAGGATTTTTTAATTCACTGCTGGAAACCCTTTGTCAAAGCCTTGAAAACTTTTATTAACCCTTTATCTCAACTGCAACAGGAGGAAGAAGCACGATATCGGGAGAAAGTGAAAATATACGAGGAAGAGTATCGTCAATGGAAAAAATCTAAAGATACCGAAATTGATGTTCCAGTTAGACCAAAACCTCCTTTATTTCGAGAATTAGAAGCGAATGGCTATGGAAAAACGGAAGGTGAAGGAAACAAACTTACCTGGAAAGCTAATTCAGTAGATGCTGTATACAGTTAGTAGACCGATTGAGTGAGTTAGAACTAATCTACTAAATTCATAATCTACAAGGCTTTTAATACTTTTCTAAATAACTGTAGACGTAGTAGACATATTAAGTCTATTCCGTCTGCTTTTTTGTCATGGTAAAATTTACGCCTTAAGACAAACTCGATTTTTTGGTATTGTTACTTAGGTTTATCCAGCAAGCCGAGAATCTTAATATTCCAACATGAAATTTTTACATCGTTTGTCGCAATGTTAAATAAGCAAACGATACTCTTCTATCAAAAAAAAAGCTACTAGAAAACTACTAGAGTTTTATACTATCAGCAAGTTTCACAAAGTAGCATAAACAGGCAATTACTGTCTGCTATACAAAGATAAGCGTAGCTTTTACTAGAAAAATACTAGAAAGAATTAACTTAGTAATCCCTGAATCCCTTACACCATAAGGATTTGGGGTTCATATAAAAACGGGACTGACGGGACTCGAACCCGCGACCTCCTGCGTGACAGGCAGGCATTCTAACCAGCTGAACTACAGTCCCAAAAACTATTTTGACTAACAATTTAAAGGTAAATCCTTTATTTGCCACGAAATACATACTAGCATATAAAATCAAAAAATAAACCGACAGCTAAAAAAATCAATGATTTTTTATTCGGACAAGTTAATCATGCTGACCTTGTATAGACTATAAGCATAACCAAGATGATTATGAACGATATAACAAAAGTATCGAACTTAGTGTAAGATTTGGCAGGCAAATATGGATAGTGTGATTTTGTGGCAATTATTGATACAATACCAATCACAAATATCAACCATCAGATTTTTCGCCAAAACTACAACAATTGTGCAGTTGCGTTTTTAACTTAGACTCGTGATGGAGTTACGGTTATCGTCTGCAATGATGTCTCGTGAAGCAAGTCATTGTTTGTTTGTTAATTTATCAATTTCATTTTTGTGAAATATAGTGTCTCATTCACCACAACAAGTCCCTTTAGGAGCTATTTTACAACAGGCTGGTTTAGTTTCAGCTCAACAAGTTAGAACAGCCCTAGAACAACAGCGTAATACTCTTAATAGTCCTAGGATAGGTGAAATTTTAGCCAAAAAAGGATTGGTTTCCTCTCAGACAGTGGATTTTTTTGCGGAGCATTGGTTGAATTTAATAGATGAACAACCAAAGCAGCCTATTGGTCAATATTTTAAGCAAGCAGCATTACTAAGTGACCAGCAAATCAAGATTATTTTACAAGAACAAAAACAAACCAAAGCAAAATTTGGGGAATTGGCGATCGCTAAAGGATGGTTAAAGCGAACTACCGTCAACTTTTTTTTACGCTATTTAATGGCAGATTCTCTAGCCTCCCCAAAAATATTAGATCGTCAGTTGGGTAAATCAAAAAGTCAGGGGCAGTCGAGCAAACCTAATGTTAATGAAAATAAAGATGACCAGAGTCAGGGTCAAATTTCTTCATCATTACTACTAAACAATCTATCGAGCCAAAAATCGGCGGCAGCCAAACCAAATTTCAGCATCAGTAATAATCAGGATCTCAAAAACAGTACTTTTGGTTCAACTGAACATCATGAGTATTCCCAAAAGATTCACGAAGGCTTTTTAAAGATTAAGCAGAGATTACTTAAAATTGAGGGACACAAGACCTATTCAGAAAAAACTTTAGATCGATTATTGTTTTGGACTGGAGGACAGTCTTTTCTGACGCAAAAATTACTTACCTTGATTTCAGAAAACGCTCAAAAACTCAACGGCAGTCCAGAAGAGCAGCAGATTGACTATTTAGTTCAAGCTCGAATTATCAATAACTGGGATCGTGAACTTGAAATTCACTTCGAGAGTATTAAGTCACGCTTACTTCACAATCAGAAGTATCATCCTCCTGAACTACTTGTAGTTTATCAAAAGATACTTACTAAATCCATCACCGCGAATGGAAGCAAACTGCAACAAGAGTTACTCAACATGGGTTTGGTGGTAAAACAGCAGCAGAAGTTAATGGTAGCTAACGAGATTTATCGCTCTGTCTTCGATTTTGATTGGATAGCCAAAGCTTTAAACTATCAGACACCTCAACCTAACTCTGATTCAATCGGAGCAACCTCAGTTCAATACAGTAAAAATAGCTGGTCTCGATTTAAAAATATCCTGCTGTTGCTTACTATCATTGGTTTGCTATCTGTTTTTGTCAATAACATTGTCCAGCGTCTAGCGGTTAGGTTCGCATTTCATCAAGGAAATGAACTGCTCAAGCAAAAATCATTTTCTCAGGCGATGACTCAGTATAATAGATTGCTAAATCTTGATAGTAATTACTTCCAAGCTTGGACTAACCGCGGTTATGCTTTAGCTGGATTACAAAAGTATGAAGAAATGCAGCAATCTTGTTCTACTGCAACGATTATTGAACCAACGGCAGTTTATGCTTGGAATTGCCGAGGAGAAGCACTTCATAATTTACAAAGATATACTGAAGCGATAGCTGCTTTTGAGCGGGCAGTCTCCTACAATCAAACCGATCCTATTTTTTTGATTAACAAGAGTGAGTCTTTGAGAGCTTTGGGTAGAGCTGAAGAATCGGTTACAGTTATTACTGAAGCAATCACAATGCTGGAAAAAATTGAAGCAGCAAGAGGTAAGGAAAATATCAGTGGTGAGTTTGCTGTAGCATTAACTGTTTTGGGCAATGGCTTACGTAAACAGGATCAGTATTCAGAGGCAATTAAAGCTTATCAAAGAGCTATCAGCTATTCTGCTAATTATTTTCCTGCCCACATTGGGGAGGGAATTGCTTTAATTAGATTACAAAGGTATGAAGAAGCCCAAAATAAGCTAGAGCTAATTTTAGTAAATTTACCCTTAACTGAGGCGCAACAAGCTCAAACTTGGCTACATTTGGGCAAAGCTTTGTGCAATTCTCAAGATTATGCTGGGGGAATTACCGCCTTTGAACGAGCAATTGAGCTTAAACCAGACTATCAGGCAGCTAAATTGGCGAAAAATCGGTGTAGTTAGATTAATATTCGACATTTCACCCTTTAACAGCAAGCTTACAAGATACTGGTTATCAAGGGTTATACGTTACCACATTTTATCTTATGCTGTACATTTCTTTAATAGTCAGTCTTAAAATATGGGATATGCTGTTACTCTGATGTCGAGAGAGATAGAATTTCACTGTCATGATAATTCAGTAAAACAGTTTGGTTAAACAAACTGTTTTACTCCATCCCAATATCGGTTAGCTTCTAACTGCCAAGAGTCACATAGCTCTCGAACAAAGTTGGTTCTGGAATAAACGGGTCGTTTAGTTAACCTAAGCCGGAGAGTCACCTCTCAGACTTGGCTTCAAAACCGTGCGTGTTCCTTTCAAATCACACGGCTCCTCAGTTGCTTGATGCTTGTCATGCAAACCTCTATTTCGATGAACATTGTCATGGCAGTGTCCGTGAATTAACCTAAGATTTGTTTTGTCATTATTATCATGATTTTTGTCTACATGATGTACTTCTAAAACTTCACCTGGCATAAAGTAGTTTGAACATTAAGAGCATTTTCCTTTCTGGATTTTCAGTAGCATTGCTACTTTATTTCTAACCATTGGGCTTTTCTTACCACGATTGTCTTGGGTTATTTTCCTAATCGCCAGAAGTTTGGCACTATGAGACTTGAGTAAAAGTCTTTGTAGCTTGTGTACAAGCTTGTTCTCTCCATTTAAAGAGGCTTGATAAATTCGTTTTTGCAGCTTAAAGACTTGTTTCTCTAGCTTGCGCCAGGGAATAGTCTCCCATTCATACCTAAGCATTGCTTGGTTCATAACTTTTTGACTGCTAATCACAACTCTATCTTTCAAATAACCGTACCTCCGTCTGCATATCCTTGAAATTACTCAAGGCATTAGCTTCTGAGGTAATCCTGCTTCCTGGTAGCTTGCGGTTGACTCCCTGCTTGAAAATTTCAAGAGCGAACCCCGGAAGTTACTCCGTTCCAGATTATCGTTTGATGCTAGACTTAGACTCCTACTTTCCACCGAGGCTACTTGTGTGACATCGATATCAATCCGTTCAAATTAATATCTTACATTTCGCCTATTACCGTTTTGGTTGCAGTGTATCATCCCAATTTCACTACTTCAGACATAACGATGGGTCAAACATAGGTTTCTCGCGTGGTCATATCTAGCTGTGCTTGGCGGGGTTTTGATTCGGGCTATCAATTACCGCCTTTCATCCCATGCTGTACACTTCTTTGATAGTCAGTCTCAAAGTGTGGGATGTGCTGTTACAAGAAATGCCGAGAGAGATAGAATTTCACTATCACAACAATCTAGTTAAACAATCTGATTAAACAAATTGTTTTATTCCATCCCAATATTGGTTGGCTTCTAACTCCCAGGAGTCGCATAGCTCTTTACCAAAGTTGGTTCTGGAGTAAACGGGTCGCACAAAAGGAATTTCATCCCAATCTTCGTTACCACTATTGTCACTACTAGCTGGAGTGGGAGTAGATTCAGCAGCAGGAGTAGGGGTCTGAACATAAGCAGGCTGAGGTTGAGGACTGGGAGCAAAATCAACTACATTATCTGCCTGCTGATAACTAGGACTGCCAGCAGTCCCCATAGGATAGATTCGAGATGCAACTAACTTGGCACGCTTTTCTTTATAGCCTTCTGGCATTTCAAATACATTCATCGACAAACGACCTTCAATAATTACCTGATCCCCCAAGCTATAAGTATTTTTAATGTTATCGGCTAGCTTACCCCATCCTTCTACCTGCACTTTACCAGGGGCTTCTCCTTTTTGGGTTGATTCAAACTCAACCATCATCGTCGAGACGCTAGTTTGATCTTGAGTAGAGCGCAATTCGGGTTGACTGACAATTTGCGCCATCAAAATACAGCTATTCATGGTTTTGCTACTCCTTGATATCTAAATGTTGCTTGAGAATATGTGAACAATTGTACTATTTATTAGTTAAGTTATCAGGCAAGCCTCAATTTATTTGCCATTGTAAGAGCTGTCTTTTAATAATTTTGCTCGCGATCAATAAAATTTTGGACTCGCTGACGGTACTCAGTCAACTGCTGGTCAACCCAAAAGCGATCGCCGCTATTGGCATAAATATGTACTAGTGGTTCCCCTGCATCAGGTAGAATTAAGACCCAGTTATCATTTTGCGGATTAATAATTTTCACGCCGTCAATCAATTCCAGATTTTCAGTCGGATGAGTTTCTACTAAATAACGCATCAAAGAGCCTTTTATTTTCCAGGGACAGCGAATTGAGCAAGATTTATGATAAACGTTTGGCAAATCATGGCGGATATCAGCTAGAGATCGCTCTTGAATAGTCAGCATTTCAATTAATTTGGCAATGCCAAACATGGCATCAAAACCAGGATGGAGTTGCGGAAAAATAAAGCCCATATCACTACTGCCACCTAGCACCACATGAGGATTATCCTGAGATGCTTCCATCAAGGCAGTAGGGTTAACTTTGGTACGAATTACGGTGCCGTCATGACGACGGGCAATTTCTTCCACTGCGCTAGAGGCATGAACTGGAACTACTACTGTGCTACGAGGATTTGCTGTAAAAATAGTATTAACCATTAATGCCGTTAAAGCTTCACCGCGAATTGGTAAACCTGCTTCATCTACCAGAATTAGCTGCTCGCCGTTGGCAGATACCTGTACTCCAAAGTTAGCTTTGAGGGCTTCTACTACTTGACCAAGCTGATTTAATAGCAGTTCTTTTTGAGTCGTTGAAATAGCTGTCTCTTGTAGGCTGGCATTTAAGACCACAGCGTCACAGCCAAACTTAGCCAATAGCTGGGGTAAAACCGCTCCCGCCACAGCATAAACATAGTCAATCACAATCTTTGAGCTACTACTGCGTACGGCTTCAATATTAATATATCTTTCAAAGGTGCGACTGTAGGTTTCGAGGATACCGCTAGGATAGCCCACACTGCCAATTTCTCCAATAGAGACGCGGCGTAAATCTTCTTTAAAGTAAGCCCCTTCAATCTTTTTTTCTTGAGATTTAGAAATGCTGATGCCCTGCTTATCAAAAAACTCGATTAATAAATAATCAGGGCGATTGGGTTCTAGGCGAATATGAATTCCTCCTGAGACATTTACCATGTTTGTCATAATCGTGCGGGTAATGGGAATCGCTGTGGCTTCCAAGTTTTGCACATTAACCCCTGCCGACATTAACCCTGCAATTATGGCACGACCAACCATCCGTGAAACGCTACGCTGATCACGAGATACAATCACTGTTGAATCCAACTTTAAGGTTGAACCATAGGAAGCTCCTAATTTGACGACAAATTCAGGAGTAAGATCGACGTTTGCTAGTCCCGATACCCCCCTCTGTCCAAAAAGATTGCGTTGAGCAGTATTACCCCAAATCAAATTGATATTCAAAATAGCCCCAGATTCAATTCTTTTACTGGGCCAAACTCTCACCCCAGGAGCTATTTGAGCCTCCTCGCCGACAATTGATAGACTCCCCACCACAGATCCCTCTAAAGCCTGCGATCGCCGATCCATTCTCGTACCACGGGAGATAGTACAAGCACGTAAATGAGCCTCATCGCCAACGGTAGCACCATTCCAAATTATGGGACGTTTGAGGTCGGCATCGGAACCAACGGTTACGTTATCGCCAATTACCGTCCCTGCTTCAATTTTGACCCTAGCGCCGATGCGACAATTATCGCCAATCAGCGCTGGGGATTTAATAATGGCACTGGAATCAACGTAGGTATTGTTACCAATCCAAATACCTTCGGACTTCTCATGATAAGGAAAATCAAGCTTAACTTTTTTGTCTAGTCCATCGTATTGTGCCTCGCGATAAGCTTCTAGATGACCAACATCGCACCAATAACCTTCGGCAACATAGCCGTACATTGGCTCTTCTTTTTCTAATAAAAGGGGGAACAGGTCTTTGGAAAAATCCGATTCCTCATTTTCGGGCAGATAATCCAAAACTTCTGGTTCTAAAATATAGGTGCCAGTATTTACCGTGTCTGAAAAAATTTCGCTTAAAGAAGGCTTCTCCAAAAAACGATTAATCTTGCCATCAGGGTCGGTAATAACCACTCCAAATTCCACAGGATTAGGGACACGGGTTAAAATTAAAGTCGCTTTAGATTTTTTTTCGCGATGAAAAGCGATCGCAGCGGTGAGATCAAAATCGGTAATTGCATCACCACTGATGGTAATAAAAGTGTCATCTAACCATTGCTGAATATTTTTAACGCAACCTGCCGTTCCCAGAGGCTGTTCTTCTTCTACTGCATAGGTCATTTGTACCCCAAAGTCACTGCCATCCTGAAAATAATCGCGCATTACATCAGGTAGGTAATAAAGAGTGGCGATCACTTCGGTAATATTGTGGCGTTTTAAGAGGTTGATGATGTGTTCGGCTATGGGACGATTGAGTACTGGCACCATCGGTTTAGGCAGATCACAAGTTAGAGGACGCAATCTAGTCCCTGAACCACCAGCCATTAGTACTGCTCGCATCATAACCTCCAAAATTGTTAATCAATCTTATAGTTGCTTTATATCTATTTTGTATCTTATTATCCCGAGGGAGGATTATCGGCTTATTTGTTCCTTCTCTC